>DASZRI010000139.1:0-7128 GCA_035549215.1 Gemmatimonadaceae bacterium
CGGCGGCACGTCCACGGGCAAGCTGTCCATGCGCTGGGAACCGATCAAGGGCTACGCACTCCGCGGGTCGCTGAGCAACGGATTCCGCGCACCGTCGCTGGGGCAGGAGTACTTCTCCACGACGTCCACGAACTTCATCGCGGTGAACGGCGTGGCGACGCCGTTCGACATCCGCACCTTCCCGGTGACGAGCCCGCAGGCGCAGGCGCTGGGCGCCAAGCCGCTGCGCCCCGAGACGTCGCAGAACTACGGGCTGGGCATCGCGATCCAGCCGGTGCGCAACGTCTCGTTCACGACGGATTACTACAAGATCAACATCGCGCACCGCATCGTGCTGTCGGGCAACTTCATCGGGTCGGACATCGCGGCGCTGCTGGACAGCGCAGGCTTCCACGGCACGCAGGGCGGCCGCTTCTTCACGAACGCGATCGACACGCGCACCGAAGGCGTGGACATGGTGCTCCAGGCCGGGCGCGACCTGGGCACCGCGGGCACGCTGCGGTTCACGGCCGGCTACAACCACAACTACACGCACGTGACGCACGTGGACTCCACGCCGCCGCAGCTCGCCAAGTACCAGGCGGTGCTGTTCGACCGCACGCAGAAGGGGCTGACGGAGGTCGCGCAGCCGCACGACAACCTGCGCCTGAGCGGGGACTGGGAAGTGAAGAAGCTCGGCGTCGTGCTCTCGGAGTCGCGGTTCGGGTCGGTGACGGCGATCGCCTCAACGCCGGCCAACGACCAGACGTATGGAGCGCGGTGGATCACCGACCTCGCGGTGTCGTACCACCTGCCGCGCCACCTCACGGTGATGGCCGGTGCGGACAACATCTTCAACGTGTACCCTGACCGCACCATTGCGGCGAACTCGAGCGGCGGCATCTTCCTGTACAGCGGGTTGTCGCCCTTCGGCTTCAACGGCGCGTACTACTACGTCAAACTCTCGGCGGGGATGTGAAGAAGACGCAATTCCTGATCGCAGTGGCGGTCGCGGCCGCCGCCGGCGCATGCAAGCCGACGGCGGAGTCCGTGGCCGCGCGTCCGGCCGGATTCCCGACGGACTGGAAGGTCGGCGCGGACCGTCAGGCGACGATCGCACCGCACGGCATGGTCTCGAGCAACAGCCGGCTGGCGAGCGAGGCCGGCGTCGAGATCATGAAGAAGGGCGGCAACGCCGTGGACGCCGCCGTCGCCACGGGGTTCGCGCTCGCCGTGACCTATCCGCAGGCCGGGAACATCGGCGGCGGCGGGTTCATGGTGATCCGCATGGCCGACGGGCGCACGGCGGCGATCGACTACCGCGAGGTGGCACCGCTGGCCGCCACGCGCAACATGTACCTGGACGCGCAGGGCAACCTCACGGACAAGAGCCGCATCGGCGCGCTGGCAGCGGGCGTGCCGGGCGCGGTCGCGGGGATGGCCGAGGCCCTGAAGAAGTACGGCACGATGTCGCTGGCCCAGGTGATGGAGCCGGCGATCCGCATGGCGGAGCAGGGCTTCACGGTGGACAGCGCGCTGGCCGCGTCGTTCACCGGGGCGCAGAAGCTCATCGGGCCGTTCGAGGGCGCCGCCGTGTTCCTGCCGAACGGCAAGCCGCTCACGCAGGGAAGCACGCTGGTGCAGCCGGCGCTGGCGCGTGCGCTCAAGTACATCGCGCAGAACGGCCCGGACGGCTTCTACAAGGGATGGATCGCGGATAGCCTCGTCGCCGAGATGCACCGCGACCACGGGATCATCACCAAGGCCGACCTGGCGCAGTACAAGCCGGTGTGGCGCGACGTGATTCGCGGGACGTACCGCGGAGACACGGTGTTCTCCATGCCGCCGTCATCGAGCGGCGGCGTGATCGCCGTGGAGATCCTCAATATCCTGGAGACGTTCCCGAAGCTGCCGCCGTACGGGAGCACGGCGTACTTCCACGACGTGGCCGAGGCGTTCCGGCGCGCGTTCATCGACCGGAACACGGAAATGGGCGACCCGGCGTTCGTGAAGAACCCGATCGACCGCCTGACGAGCAAGGCGTACGCAAAGTCGCTGGCCGACTCGATCCTGCCGGACAAGGCGTCCAGGACGCCGGACTTCGCGGCGATCTCGCACAAGGAGTCCATGCAGACCACGCACTACTCGGTGGTCGACTCGGCGGGCAACGCGGTGTCCACGACGACGACGCTGAACGGCTGGTTCGGCGGCGGCGCGTACGTGGGAGGCGCCGGGTTCTTCCTGAACAACGAGATGGACGACTTCGCGTCGAAGCCCGGGTCGGCGAACCAGTTCGGGCTCGTGCAGGGTGAGGCGAACGCCATCGCGCCGGGCAAGCGCATGCTGAGCGCGATGACGCCGTCCATCGTCGTGGACAGCACGGGCAAGCTGCTGCTCGTGGTGGGCGCCGCCGGCGGCCCGACGATCATCACGGCGACGACGCAGGTGATGCTGAACGTCATCGACCACCACATGTCGCTGGCCGGCGCGATGTCGGCGCCGCGCATCCACCAGCAGGCGTGGCCCGACAAGCTGGTGTTCGAGTCGGGCGGGCTCATCCCGGCCGTGGCCGACTCGCTGAAGGCGATGGGATATGACCTGTCACCCATCGGGCACCTGGCGAACTCGAATGCGGTGATGCGCGTGCCGGGCGGGTGGGCCGGCATGGTCGAGCCGCGGGCGAGCGGAGGCGCGGCAGGCTACTGACGTCCGCCGCGGGCGCGACCACACCAGGCGGCCGTGGGGGCTTCCCTGCGGCCGCCTGGCATTTCTCCGAACATCCCGCAGCTCACGCCATACCCGGCGATCGTGGAGCCGATCGTCGTCACCGGTAACCTTCATAACGATTTTTGCTAGTTAAGTCGTTGGTGGACAGCGTGTTGCGCGCCGCGCCGGGATCGTAGCGAAAGCGCCATCTTCCCGTCACCGGCGTGCTGCGTAGGTTCAAGTTTCTCCAGAGATGCCAGAGCCAGCGCCCCCGAACCGCCCGCCCGGCCGCGTGCCGCCACCGGATGTGTATCGCGTCCTGGTGGAGAACGCGGCCGACCTGCTGTCCACGCACAGCCGCGACGGCGCGTTCACGTTCGTGACGCCAGCGCTGGCAGAACTGCTCGGGCGCCGCGAAGACGAGCTGATCGGCGTGCTGCCGGTGGCGTTCGCGCACCCGCTGGACGTGCGACTCATCGCGCAGGCGCACGTCGATGCGCTGCACCGCAAGGGCGTGACGCGCGCGACGTGGCGCTGCCGGCGCGGCGACGGCGCGTATGTCTGGCTGGAGACGACGGCACGCGCGGTGGTGGACCCGGCCACGGGCGGCGTGACGCAGATCGTCTGCTCCACGCGCGACGTCAACACGCGGCAGCAGATCGAGGAGGCGCTGCGCGAGTCGGAGCACCGGCTGCGCTCCATCATCGAGGCGCCCAACCTCGTCGCTGTCGGGCTCGATACGTCAGGCCACATCACCTTCTGCAACGACGCGCTGTGCACGCTCACCGGGTGGGCGCGCGACGAGCTGATCGGCAAGAGCTGGTTCGAGACGCTGAGCGTGGATCCGCACGAGGGGCGCGCCACGCTGGAGCGCGTGCTCCGCGGCGGCGACGGCCCGTTCATCGCCGAGCGCGAGCTGCTGCTGCGCGATGGACACCGGCGGCTGATCACGTGGGAGACCTCGACGCTGCGCGATCCCCTGGGCGCGATCGCCGGCACGGTGAGCCTCGGCGCGGACGTCACCGAGCGCCGCCAGGAAGAGGAGGCGCTGCAGCTCCTGCAGCACGTGACGCTGGCCGTGAGCAACGCGGTCGACGTGCGCTCGGCGTTGCAGCTCACGCTCGAGTCGGTATGCGAGGCGACGGGGTGGGAGTACGGTGAGGCGTGGGTGCCGGATCCCACCGACCAGTTCCTGATCCGCGAGGGCGAGGGGTACAGCGTGCCCGGGCGCGACTTCTCGACGATGGCGTCGAGCGCGTGGATGACGCATGTGCGGGGCGATGGCGTTGCGGGATGCACGTGGGCATCAGGAACGATCCTGGACATCCCGGACCTGGGCGCGAATCCCGCATTCCGGCGTGCGCCGGCCGCCGCCGCCGCCGGGCTGCGCGCCGCGGTAGGCGTGCCGGTGCGGGCGGGAGACGACGTGGTCGCCGTGCTCGTGTTCTGCATGTCGCACCGGCGGCCGTCCGACGAATACCACACGCGCGTCGTGTCGGTGATGACCAACCAGCTTGGCGCGCTGATCGTGCGCAAGCGCGCGGAGTCCGCGCTGCGTGACTCCGAGCAGCGGCTGCGCACGGTCGTACAGTCCATGGACGAAGGGCTCGTCATCACGGACACGAACGACCACATCGTCTTCGTCAACCGGCGCATGCTCGAGCTCCTCGGCTACACCGAGGAGGAGATGCTGGGGCGGCTCACGCCGGACATGCTGATGCCCGAGGCGGACCGCGAGCGGTTCGCGGCGCGCATGGCGCGGCGCCGGGCGGGGATCGCCGAGCGCTACGACGTCATGCTGCAGCGACGGGACGGCACCAACGTGTGGGCGGAGGTAAGCGGCGTGCCGCTGCAGAACGCCAGCGGCGAGTTCATCGGCACGCTGGGTACATACACCGACATCACGCAGCGGCGCGCGCACCAGGAAGAGCTCGTGCGCGCCCGCGACGAAGCGCAGGCGGCAAACCGTGCGAAGACCGACTTCCTGTCGCGCATGAGCCACGAGCTGCGCACGCCGCTCAACTCGGTGATCGGGTTCGCGAACGTCCTGCGCCGCAACCGACGCGGCCACCTGGACGCCGAGGAGATGAACTACCTGGAGCGGATCCTGAGCAACGGGCGGCACCTGCTGGCGCTGGTGAACAACGTGCTCGACATCGCGAAGGTGGAGGCCGGGCGACTGTCGGTGGAAGTGGAGCAGGTGGACGTGGCGGCACTGGTGCGGGACGTGGTGGAGCAGCTGGCTGGCCAACCTCGCGCCGAGGGCGTGGAGCTGAGGGCCGAAATCCCCGAGGGCGTGGATCCGCTCCCGTCGGACCCGTTCCTGCTCAGGCAGGTGCTGATCAACCTCACGGCCAACGCGCTCAAGTTCACGCAGGCCGGCCACGTGGCGGTGACGCTGCGCGTGGACCCGGCGACGCACCTGCCCACGCGCATCGACGTGGAGGACACGGGCGTGGGCATTGCCCCCGACCGGCTGGCTGCGATCTTCGAGCCATTCGAGCAGGAAGAAAAGTTCACCAATCGCTACTTCGGCGGCACGGGACTCGGCCTCTCGATCTCCAAGGCGATCTGCGACGCGCTCGGCTTCCAGCTCGAGGTGACCAGCGAGAAGGGGAGGGGCTCGGTGTTCAGCGTCGTGATGGAGCCGCCACCGTCGCCCGACACGTGAACGCCCGGCGCCCGGAGTAGCTGCGCGATGCGCGACACGGGGCGCGACCCACACTCGACAACCGAGCACGTTCGCGTCGTCGTGATCGGCGGCGGGCCCGCGGGGCTCGCCACGTCGCGCGAGCTGGGCGCGCGCGGCGTGGAGCATGTGGTGCTCGAGCGCGGGGACGTGGCGGCGTACACGTGGACGCACCTGTACGACAGCCTGACGCTGCACACGGGCAAGCACCTGTCCGGGCTGCCCGGGCTGAAGCTGCCGCGCGCGACGCCGCTGTTCCCGCCGCGCGCCGAGTTCGTGGCCTACCTGCAGGACTACGCGCGGCGCTTTGCGGTGCCGTTGCGCACCAACTGGCCGGTGGCACGCGTGACGCGCCAAGGCAGCGGGTGGCGCGTGGAGGGCGAGCGCGGCGTGCAGACGTGCGACGCGGTGGTGATTGCGACCGGGATCGTGGCCAACCCGCGCATTCCGGAGTTCGCGCAGCGCGAGCAGTTCCGCGGTCGCGTGATGCACTCGCGCGGGTACCTGCGGCCGGGGCCGTTCGCGGGGCAGCGCGTGCTCGTGGTGGGCGTCGGGAACTCCGGCGGCGAGATCGCGAGCGAACTGGCGCGCACCGGCGTGCGCGTCACCGTCGCGGTGCGATCGGGGGCCAACGTGGTGCCGCGCGCGATCGCGGGCATTCCCGTGCAGTACATCGCGCGACAGGTGCGGCGGCTGCCCAGGCCCGTGCAGCGCGTGGTCGTCGCCGCCGTGGCGAAGCTCGGCGAACTGCGACGCGGACCGCCGGTGCTGCCACGGCCCGCGCACAGCGCGCTCGAGGCGATTCCGCTGATCGGGTTCCACCTGGTGGACGCGATCCGGGACGGCTCGGTCGCGGTGCGACCCGGCGTCGCCGCGTTCACGACCGACGGCGTGCGGTTCACGAACGGTGTGGAGGAATCATTCGACACCGTGATCCTGGCCACCGGCTTCGCGCCTGCGCTCGCACCGCTCGGTGAGCTCGTGCAGACGGATGCGAAGGGGTTCGCGCTGCGCACCGATCGCGTGACGAGCGCCAACCAGCCGAACCTGTACTTCGTGGGGCATAACTACGATGCAGCGGGCGGCCTTTACAACATCGCAACAGACGCGCCACTCGTCGCGGACAGGATCGTTGCAACCTTCGCGGGGCAGGTCGCGTAGTATGCACAGGCAACGCGCCTCCCGACGCATCGCGCATTGAGCGCGCAAACCATCGGGCGTGCGACGGTGTCAGACGTAGGAGTTCACCCGCGCACCACCGATGATCATGTCCACGCAGTTCGCCACCGAGCCATACACCACCGCACCCGAGGCGGAGCGCGACCAGGAGCGTCGTGCGCTCGAGTCGCGCCTGACCGGGCAGTACCAGGTCGTGCGCGAGCTGGGACGCGGCGGCATGGGTGTGGTGTTCCTGGCGCGTGACGTCGCGCTGCACCGCTCGGTGGCGATCAAGGTGCTGCGGCACGAGTACGTGAACTCGGCGCACCACCGCGAGCGGTTCCGCCGCGAGGCGCGGATGACGGCGCGCCTGGGGCACGCGGGCATCGTCCCGGTGTTCGCGCTCCGCGAGCGCGACGACTTCGTGTACATGGTCATGAAGTACGTGCACGGCGAGTCGCTGGCCGAGCGCCTGCGTCGCGAGCACATGCTCACGCCGCGTGAGGCGTCGCGCATCCTGCGCGACCTGAGCAGCGCGCTGGAGCACGCGCATGCGGAAGGGATGGTGCACCGCGACCTGAAGGCGGAGAACGTGC
>DASZRI010000140.1:0-14650 GCA_035549215.1 Gemmatimonadaceae bacterium
GTTGGGCCGGCTATCCCCCAGACATCGGCAGGTTGCTCACGTGTTACGCACCCGTTCGCCGGTTGCCCTTGCGGGCCCCCGTGACTTGCATGTGTTAAGCACGCCGCCAGCGTTCGTCCTGAGCCAGGATCAAACTCTCCACAAGAAGAATTCGATACAGCTCGTACCGAACGCGACCATCGGACGTGAATCCAACAGTCACGTCCGGAATCAATGAACTCGTGTTGATTTCTCTCCCCGCCGCCCACGAGAGCGGCGGATCATAACGAGAGCCATCGCACGATCTCACACTCGATTTTCAAACAGCAGTCCGCCCCGTTTCCGGGGGGACGCGAAAGATACTTACGCTGAAGGTGAAATCAAGGGGGCGATGCACCGTCGGTGCATCGCCCCCGCACCTTCGCCGGGCGGCGCCTGCCGCCGCCCTTCACCCCGCCGCGCTACTCGTCGTAGCGGCCGGGCCGAGCCGGGCGATCCTCGTCGTCCTCGAGCTCGTCGTACTCGTCATCGAGGTCCACGAGGTCATCGAACTCGTCGTCGAAGTCCTCCTCGTCGTCCTCATCGTCGAGGTCGTCCTCGTCGTCTTCCTCGTCAAGGTCCTCTTCATCCAGGTCCTCGTCGAAGTCGTCCTCCTCCAGGCCGTCCTCGTCGTCGAACTCCACGTCGTCGTCCTCGAACTCGTCGTCGAGGGGCTCGTCGTCGGGATCGTCATCGGCCGCAGGCCGCGCATGCAGGGCACGCTCCGACGATCCAAACCGCTCCAGCATTGCTCGAATCTCCATGCAGGGTGGAAAATGACCTGTCGCCCCTTACACCGAGGCTCGCTCGCGCTTGGCCTCGCGCGACAACTTCTTCCGGTCGGACGTGCTCAGGAACCGCTTGCGCAACCGGATGGCCTGCGGCGTGACCTCGATCAGCTCGTCGTCCTCGATATACTCCAGCGCGCCTTCCAGCGTCAACTCCCGCGGCGGCTCGAGCTGCACGTTCTCGTCACTCGCCTTGGAACGCATGTTCGTGAGCTTCTTTTCCTTGGTCGGGTTCACGTCCATGTCGCCCGGCCGCGAGTTCTCGCCCACGATCATCCCCTCGTACACCGCATCGCCCGGCGACACGAACAGCGTCGCGCGCTCCTGCAGGTTGGCGAGCGCGAACGCCACGATGCTCCCGCCTTCCATGGACACCAGCGTGCCGCGCGTGCGCCCCGCCAGCGGGCCCGCCCACGCCCCGTACTCCATGAAGCGGTGGTGCATGATGCCCGTGCCGCGCGTGTCCGTCAGGAACTCGCTGCGGTAGCCGAACAGCCCGCGCGCCGGGATCCGGTACAGCAACCGCACCAGCCCCTGGCCGGGGTTCTTCATCTCGATCATCTCGGCGCGCCGCTGCCCGAGCTTCTCGATCACCGTGCCCAGGTGCTCCTCGGGCACGTCGATCGCCAGCTCCTCGTACGGCTCCAGCCGCTCGCCGTTGGGGCCCTCGCGCGTGATCACGCGCGGGCGCGACACCTGGAACTCGTACCCCTCGCGGCGCATCGTCTCCATCAGGATCGTCAGGTGCAGCTCGCCGCGGCCGGACACGGTCCACGTGTCCGTGGAATCGGTGTCCTCGACGCGCAGCGCGACGTTGCGCTCCAGCTCCTTGTACAGGCGCTCGCGCACCTGCCGCGACGTCACGAACTTGCCGTCCTTGCCCGCGAACGGGGAATTGTTCACCAGGAAGTCCACGGAAATCGTGGGCTCCTCCACGGCGATGCCCGCCAGGCGGTCGGGATGCTCGACGTCGGTCACCGTGAGCCCGATCTCGACGCCCTCGAGCCCCGCGAGCGCGACGATCTCGCCCGCCGATGCCTCCGGCACCTCGACGCGATCCAGCCCCTCGTACGCGAACAGCTTGGTCACGCGCGCCTGCTCGCCCTTCTGGCCCGGGTCGAGCGGGAGCAGCATCACCTGGTCGCCCACGCGCACCATGCCGCGCTCCACGCGCCCGATGCCCAGGCGGCCGAGGTACGGCGAATGGTCGATGGTGGAGACGAGCATCTGGAACGGCGCGGCCGCGTCGTGCGGCGGCGCCGGCACGTGCGCCACGATGGCATCGAACAGCGGCGTCAGGTCCTTCGGCGCCACGTCGAGGTCCATCGTCGCCACGCCGTCCCGCCCCGACGCGTACACCACGGGCGCGTCGAGCTGCGCGTCGTCCGCCTCGAGCTCGATGAACAGGTCCAGCACCTCGTCGTGCACGCGGTGCGGGTCGGCGCCCGGGCGGTCGATCTTGTTGATGACGACGATCGGCGTGCGCCCCAGCGCCAGCGCCTTGCGCAGCACGAAGCGCGTCTGCGGCATCGGGCCGTCGAACGCGTCCACGACGAGCAGGACGCCGTCCACCATGCGGAGGATGCGCTCCACCTCGCCGCCGAAGTCGGCGTGCCCCGGGGTGTCCACGATGTTGATCTTCGTGTCACCCCAGTGGATGGACGTGTTCTTGGCCAGGATGGTGATGCCGCGCTCGCGCTCGAGCGGGTTCGAGTCCATCACCCGCTCCTGCACGACCTGGTTCTCGCGGAAGGCCCCGGCCTGGCGGAGCATCTTGTCCACGAGCGTGGTCTTGCCGTGGTCGACGTGCGCGATGATGGCAATGTTGCGAATCTGCATAGCCTTGAAAATTACCATGCGCGACGTGCTGGATACAACCTCCGGGGCCGTCAGTTCCCGCCCGGCCCCCGGAGGTCATAGTCCCGGGGCGGCTCCACCCCCATCAGGTAGCGCACAAAGAAGTCCCAGGTGCGCCGGATCACGTACGGATTCTGCGTCAGCTCGTGGTTGGCGTTGGGCACGATGAGCAGGTCGAACGCCTTGTTCGCCTTGATCAGCGCGTCCACCATCTGGATCGTCATCGCGGGGTGGACGTTGTCGTCCATGTCGCCGTGGATCAGGAACAGGTGGCCCTGCAGGTTGCCCACCAGCGTCTTGTTCGCCGCCGGCGCAAAGTTGTCGGTGTGCCCCACCGTGTCCCGCACCATCAGCCCCTGGAAGCGCTCGCCCCACCCGTAGTAATACGTCCGGTTGTCGTGGTTCCCCGACGTGGACACCGCGACCTTGTAAAAGTCCGGATACCGCAGCAGCGCATCGGTGGACGAGAAGCCGCCGCCCGAGTGCCCGTAGATGCCGACGCGGCTCAGGTCCATCCAGCGGTACCGCGCGCCGAGCTGGCGCAGTGCGGTGATGTGGTCGGGGATGCCGTTGTCCCCCATGTTCCCGTACCACTGCTGGTAGGTGGCCGTGGACCGCGCCGTGTTCCCCATCGCGTTCATCTCGACCACCACGAACCCGAGCTCGGCCAGCGCCTGCACCTGCCCCATCACGGAGTAGGAGAACGCGGCCCGCGACGGATAGAAGCTGAGCGACACGGGGGTGATCAGCGGCCCCGGGTAGATGTGGTCGATGACGGGGTAGCTCCTGGTCGAATCGAAGTTGGACGGCTTGTAGATCACGCCCGTCATCAGCGTGACGCCGTCGCGCGCCAGCGCGGTGAACGGCTCGCCGGGATGCCAGCCGAGCGCGAGGAGCGACGAGATGTCGGCCCGCTCGAGCTCCTTGATCACGCGTCCGTCGGCGCCGCGCAGCACGGTGACCGGCGCGACGTTCACGCGCGAGTACGTGTCCACGAAGTACCGGCCGTCCTTCACCGGGACGATCGTGTGGTTCGCGTCCTCCGGCGAAAGGAGCGTCATCCCCGTCCCGTCGAGGTTGGCCGAGTAGAGGAAGGTGTAGTCCGGGTTGCGCCCGGGCTCGTGGCCGCGGGCGGTGAAGTACACCTTGCCCAGCGTCTCGTCCACGCCCATGAGGAAGGCGAAGACGCCGGGACCGCGTGACACCACGTTCCGCAGCGTGCCGTCCGCGCCGAACCGATAGAGCGTGCCCCACCCGTTGCGCTCCGAGAACCAGAGCACGTCGCCGTTCTTCAGCACGCGCCAGTTGGGCGTGCCGGGGCCGAAGAAGTCGAGCGCGCCCACGACGTACGTCTTCGCGCTGTCGGCGAGCACCTGCCGCACGGACCCGCCGGACGCGTCCGCGACCATGAGGCGCACGTGCTTGGGCCCGCGGTCCACGTGCGTGAAGTACAGCCGGTCACCCACCGGGCTCCACTCCACGCCGGCCCCGCCCAGGGTGTAGTACGACTGCGCGGACTGCGGCGGGTCGTCCACCTTGTGCGACGCGCGCGCCGCGATGTCGATCACGTACAGCTCGTTCAGCGGGATGATCGAGTCGCCGGGCAGCGCGTACGGATACTGGTACAGCACCGGCCGGCTGCTCGTGGACGAGTACAGGGGGAACATGGGGACGCCGCGCTCGTCGTAGCGCACGGCCGCGAGGTATTTCGAGTCGGGCGACCAGAGCAGGGTCGGCCGCCGCGGCGCGTGCATGCGGATCACGGACGGGGTCGGCGACGCGAGCCCGTAGCCGTAGTACTGCGCGCCGTCGGTGGTGAGGCGGATGGAGTCGCCGCCCGCAGCGGGCCGGATCCAGACGTTGTAGCCCGAGACGAACGCGTCCCACTTCTCGTCGGGCGAGCGCACGTACGGCACCCGCGACGCGAGCGTGTCGGCCACGGTGCACGTGTAGGCGACGATGTCGCAGGCGAAGCCGCGCTTGCCCGCGGTGATGCGGATGACGCGCTCGTCCGTGCCGTCGCGGTCGAACTCGAACGACCGGAAGGGCAGCGTGGCCGGGTTGTAGGAGGTGTCGGCCACGAGGGACATCGCGCTGGCGAGGCGCGTCGGATCGAACAGGTCGGCCCGCGTCCCCAGCGCCGGGTTCACCGTGACGAACTCGGCGCCCTGCGGCGTATCGGTGCGATACCAGAAGCGCGTGCTGTCGCGGTAGAAGCTGGGCGTCACGTCGTCGCGGTCCACGTGCTGCAGCGCATTCCACGTGAGGAACTGTTCGGCCCGGTGGTAGTCCGGCTTCTGGGCGTTCTGCGCGCGCGCGGAAGTCAGGGGCACGGCGAGCAGGACACTGGCCGCGACGGCGACCAGCCGCGCGTGACGGGTGGGGACGGAAGGCATGGGGAGCCCTCGCAGTGAGGTGGGGAGGTGGGGGATCGGGGAGATGCCGGGGTGGAGACGTGGGGATCGGAAACGGCTCGCGCGGGGACGACAGGGCCCGCAACTGACGCAAGGATCATACGGGACGGGCACGGAACGGGTAAGTCCGGGATTGACCGGCCGTTGCGTCCGGCTGGCGGGGTCAGGCCCGGGGCGATGCCAGTCGCGTGCCGGCCCGTGTCGCCTGGTCCCCACGGGGCGGCGGCCGGGAAATCCGGACTTTTCGGGACTTGCGCGCCCCGGCCGGACTTCCCATCCTGAAAATGCAGGTATCCACGCAACCGCAGGAGGTGGCAGCATGCACCAACCCGAGGACACCGCGCGCGTGGACTATCCGCATGGACGCGGATATGGCCATGACTACATGCGCGGTGGCGAAGTGTTCGGCGGCTACGGATATGCCGAACGGGAAGAGTACAGCAAACCCCGCGGCGACACCCCACCATACCAGCAGAGGGCCCAGGGCGATCACTCGCCCGCCGACAACCGAAGTTAGCGCACGGCGCGACACCGACTGACGCAATCGCGCCAGTGCGCACCATGAAGAAAGGCCGGGGATCGGAGACGATCGCCGGCCTTTGCGTTTCCCGGGGAGGGCGGAGCGGCCCCTCGCTGCCGATCGCGCCGGCAGCGGCGTGCGCCTACGGGTGCACGTGCCTGGCTTCGCGCCCGGCCATGTCGCGGCACTCGAGCTGCACCGTGACGTGGTGGATGCCCAGCTCCTGGAGCACGTCGTGCGCACGCTCGAGGACGTCCTGGTGGTTCATCGGCTCGCGCACCACGGCGTGCGCGCTCGCGGCCACGACGCCGGAGGTCACGGTCCAGACGTGCAGGTCGTGCACGTTCTCCACGCCGGGGATGGACGCCAGCTTCGCGCGCACGCCGTCCAGGGGAATGTGCGCGGGCGTCGCCTCGAGCAGCACGTCCACCGACTCGCGCACCAGCCCCCACGCGCCGCGCACGATGAGCGCCGTGGTCACCATGGAGGCGATCGGGTCCGCGGCCAGCCAGCCAGTCCAGCGGATGAGCACCGCGGCCAGGACGGTGCCGCCCGAGGCGAGCAGGTCGCCCAGCACGTGCAGGTACGCGCCGCGCACGTTGAGGCTGCCGTCGTGCACCGGGTGGAGGACAAACGCGGCGATGGCGTTCACGATGAGCCCGGCCACGGCGACGACGAGCATCAGCCCGCCCTGCACCGCCTCCGGGTGGCGCAGCCGCATGACGGCCTCGACCATGATCCAGGCCGAGATGCCGAGCAGCGTGGCGCCGTTGATCAGGGCGGCGAGGATTTCCCAGCGCAGGTAGCCGTACGTCTTTTCCGGCGTGCCGGGCTGGCGGGAGAACCAGGCGACGTAGAGGGAGAGCCCCAGCGCCCCGGCGTCGGTGAGCACGTGCCCGGCGTCGGCGAGCAGCGCCAGCGAGTTGGAGACCCACCCGCCGATGCCCTCCGCGAACAGCAGCAGCAGCGTGAGGACGAGCGCTATGCGCAGGGCCCGCGGCCCATGCGAGTGATCGTGGCCGTGGCCATGCCCGTGCGAGTGGCCGTGCCGGTGCGAGTGGCCGTGATCATGGTCATGCTGATCGTGGCCGTGCGAGTGATCGTGGGCGTGGTCGTGGTGCGTGTGCATCGAAGTGGTCGCGCGCGCGGGTCGTGGCGATCGTGGAAGCTACGCGCCTGACCCGGGCCGGGAACAGCCCGTCACGGTGGCCGCGAATCCCTTGGGGGCATAGCTTTCCCGCATGGGCACGCGCTTCGTCGTCATCGCGATCCTGCTGGTCCTGAACGGATTCTTTGTGGCGGCGGAGTTCGCGCTGGTGCGGTCGCGCCGGTCGCGCCTGGAGGCCATGTCCCGCCGCGGCGACTGGCGGGCGCGCCTCGCGCTGCGCGCCTCGCGCAACCTGCCGCGCATCCTCTCCGCCAACCAGATCGGCGTGACGCTGTCCAGCCTGGCCATCGGCGCGCTGGGCGAGGAGGCGCTGTCGTCGACGATGTCCGGCTGGCTGGCGCGGCTGCCACTGTCGCTGGAGGCCTCCGTGCGCGCCGGGATCGGCGTGGCGATCGCACTCACGATCGTCACCTTCTTCACGGTGATCTTCGCCGAGCTGGTGCCGCGCGGGCTGGCCCTGGCCCATCCCGAGGAGACGGCCGGCTGGCTGACGCCGCCGCTGCTCGCCTTCGCGTGGCTCACGACGCCGTTCGCGGCGCTGCTCAACCGGCTGGCGCAGCTCGTGCTGCGGCTGCTGGGCAGCGAGCTGCCGCGCGGCGAGGAGAACGTGCACTCGCCGGAGGAGCTGCGGATCATCGTCGAGCAGAGCCAGGAGGGCGGGCTGCTGCAGGCGCAGGACGCGACGTTGCTCGAGGGCGTGTTCGAGTTCTCCGAGAAGAACGCGCGCGAGGTGATGACGCCGCGCACCGAGATCGACGCCCTCCCGGTGGAGGCGACGCTCGAGGACACGGTGCAGCTCATGGAGGGCACGCGGCGCTCCCGCTACCCGGTGTACGAGGACTCGATCGACAACATCATCGGGATGGTGCTCACCAGGGACCTGCTGCCGATCCTGCACCACCCGCCGGCGACGTTCTCGCTGCGGGACGTGATGCGCCCGGTGCACGTGGTGCCGGGGTCGCGCGAGGTGGAGGAGGTGCTCGCCGACTTCAAGCGACTCAAGGAGCACCTGGCCATCGTGCTCGACGAGTACGGCGGCACGGCGGGGCTCGTCACCATGGAAGACCTGCTCGAGGAGATCGTCGGCGAGATCCTGGACGAGTACGACGAGCCGCCGGAGCCGGAGGCGCGGCAGGCGGGCGACGAGACGCTGGTCCCGGGCTCGCTCAACATCCGCGAGTTCAACGAGCGGTTCGCGCTGTCCGTCGACGAGGAGGACTACACGACTATCGGCGGCTACGTCTTCGGGCTGCTGGGCCGGCTGCCGGTGGTGGGGGACCGCGTGACCGCCAACGGCGCCGTGTTCACCGTCCGCGAGATGGACGGCCGGCGGATCGAGACGCTGTCGGTGAAGGTGACGGGCGCGAAGCCCGCGGAGACGCCCTAGGCCGAGGCGCCGTGCGCCGCGGCGATGCGCGCGCAGAGCAGCGTGGCGGCAATCATGCTCGACGGGTCGGCCCTGCCCTGCCCCGCGATGTCCAGCGCCGTGCCATGATCGGGGCTCGTGCGCGGGAACGGCAGCCCGAGCGTGACGTTCACGGCGTGGCCGAACGAGGCGACCTTGATCGCCGTCATCCCGACGTCGTGATACGGCGCGATCACGGCGTCGAACTCCCCGCGCATGGCGCGCACGAACACGGTGTCCGCGGGAAACGGCCCGGCGAGCCCATTGGCGCGGGCGGCAGGCGCCAGCAGCGTGTCGTCCTCCGTGCCGAAGCGCCCATGGTCGCCGGCGTGCGGGTTCAGCGCGCAGAGCGCGATGCGCGGCTCGGCGATGCCGAACCATCCGCGCAGCCCGGCGCGCGTCACCTCGGCGGCGCTGCGGATGGCGTCAGCGGTCACCGCCGCCGGCACGTCGCGCAGGGCGATGTGCGTCGTCGCGAGCACGACGCGCAGCGTGTCGGAGGCGAGCATCATCGCCACGCGCGCGCCGGTGAGGTGCGCCAGCATCTCGGTGTGGCCGGGATAGTCGTAGCCGCCGGCGAGCAGCGCCGCCTTGTCGATCGGCGCCGTGACGATGCCCTGCACCTCACCGCGCCGGGCCATGTCCACCGCGCGCGCGATGGCGAGCCCGGCCAGGCGGCCGGCGTTGGCGTCGGACTGGCGCGGCGCCCACTGCCCGACGGCGACGTCCACCGGCGCGACGGTGCCGGTGGGGCCGACGAAGACGAGATCGGCCGCGCCCATCACGTCGTCGCGTGACCTGAGCGCGGCCGCAATCTCCGGCCCGATGCCGCGCGGGTCGCCGAGGGTGACGGCGAGGCGCGGACGCATGGCTACGATCCGGCTACCGGGCCCAGGGGAACGGGCGCGTCGAGCCGGATGGAGACGTACGTCTGCTTGCGCAGCCCGTCGATGTACCGGCGGATGGAGCCCTCGTCCACGAGCTGCGCGCGCATGCGCTGCTTGAGGTCGGCCAGCGTGTAGGCGCCGCCTTCCTCCAGCGTCTCGATGCGCAGCACGACGAACTTCGGGACGCCCGGCTCCTGGCCCGCGATGGAGAAGACGACGATGTCGCCCACCTTGTGGCCGCGGATGGCGTCCTGGTACGAGAGCGGCAGCGAGTCGCGCGGATACGCCTCCGGGATGCTCGTCGCCTCGCGGTTGGCGTAGTCGTGGTACTTCTTGGCGAGCGTGTCGAAGGGCACGCCGGCGAGCCACTTCTGCCGCACCGAATCGGCCAGCGCCTGGGTGCGCGCGATGTCCGTGGAGTCGATGACGGGACGGATGAGGATGTGGCGGACCTTCACCTCGGGGCCGTTGATGCGGTCCACGCGGATGATGTGGTAGCCGAACGGTGTCTCGACCACGGGGCTGAGCTGGCCGGGCGCGAGCGCGAACATCCAGCGCTCGAACTCGGGCACCATGGTGCCGCGGCGGTTCCAGCCGAGGTCGCCGCCCGTCTCCTTGGAGCCGGGGTCCATGGACTCGCGCTTGGCGATGCGCTCGAAGTCGCCGCCCTTCTTGATCTCGGCGAGCAGCGACTCGGCCTTGGCGCGCGCGATCTCCTTGGCCCTGGCCGACGCCTGCGTGTTGATCACGACCTGCTTGAACGTGATCATCGCCGGCTTGCGCGGCAGGTTGCCCTTGGCGCGGTCGAACGCGTCCTGCACGTCCTGCTCGCTGACGTTGATCGGGACGAGCTTGCCCTGGTCGCGCATCTTCTGGATGACCTGCTGCTGCAACTGCACGCGGCGGGCCTGGTCCGTCAGGTAGCGCTTGTATTCCTCGGGCGTGCCCAGGCCGGCCTTCTTGAGCTCGTTGCGGAACTCGGCGTCGGACGCGAAGCGCGAACGGATGAACTTGACCTGGTCATCCACCGTCTTCGTGATCTGCGCGTCGGGGACGTCGATCTTGAGGTCGCTGGCCTTGTTCACCAGGACCTGTTCGTCGATCAGCTCGTTGATGATCGAGAGCTCGAACGCGCGCAGCCCGGCGGAGTCCTTGGGGATGACGAGCGCCTGGTTCTCCTGCTGGTGCTGGATGATCCGGGCCTGCATGTCCGACTCGGTGATCGGCTGGTCGCCGACCACGGCCACGATGCGGTCCAGCGGCACCGTGATGGGCTTGGCAGGCTGCTGGGCAGCCGCGGTTCCGGCCAGGGCAAGCCCGGCCGCGAGGACGAGGGACAGCTTCATGCTGATAAGATACTCGCGGGGCGCCGCCGGGGGTCCGTCCCCCGGTCGGCGCCCTGTGGTGTTACGGCTTCTTGACTGGCGGCGCGGCCGGCTTGGAGGCCGGCGCTGGCGCGGGCGTCGGGACGGCGGACGGCGGGGCGCCGGCGGCTCCCGGCTGGCCGATGCCCGGCAGCGGGACCTGCGACTTGGGCTGGTTGGCCGCGCGCGTGCTGTCCTCGGTGGCGCGGATGGAGCGGGCACGCTCCGTGGCGCGGTCGAGGCCGGCGGCGTTCACCTTCCAGTCGTACTTGGACTCGAGCAGCACCTTGAGCGGCGTGGGCACGGGAATGGGCTGGGCCCTGGCCGCCATGACCGCGTCCATGTAGGCCTCGACGTGCGCCGCGGCGAGCCGTTCACGCTCGGGCTCCGTCTTGGCGCTGTCCGCGAGCAGCTTGGCATCCACGCCCAGGGCCTGCTCGAGCGAGGACACGAGCTGTGCGAAGTCGTGGTACATGTTGTCCTGCTCCTGCTGCGTCAGCTGGATCTTCATGCTGTCCGCCTTGTCGAGCAGGATCTGGTTGCGGGCGATGTTCTTGAGGAACCCGTTGATGATCGAGTCCGGCGCGGTCTGCATCTGCTGCGGGATGCGCTGCTGTGCCGGCATGCCGTCCAGCCACGTGAGGAACTTGCCCACCGTGAGCTCGCCGCCCTTGTAGGTGACGAGCGTGGTGTTGTCCTTGCGGTGGGTGCCGGGGTCGATGGCGGCGACCTTGGCGGCCTGGGCCGCGCCCTTCTTCACGTCATAGGCGGCCGACGAGTCCACCTTGGCCAGGTAGCCGCGCAGCGCGTTGTCGCCGGTGAGCTGCGGGTACTGCCGCGTGTACTCGGCCTTGGCCTCGTCCCACGACAGGCGCTGGATGATGTGGTAGCCGAACTGCGTCTGCACGAGCCTGGAGATCTCGCCCGGCTTGAGCGCGGCGACCGCGTTGCCGAACTCCGGGACCATCGCCTTGCGCGGGAAGACGCCGAGCTTGCCGCCGTCCACGGCCGAGCCGTCGCTGCTGTACTTCTTGGCCATGTCGGCGAAGTTCTTGTCCGTCACCTGGCCCAGGATGCCCTCGGCCTTCTTGCGGACGGAGTCCTTCTGGGCCTGCGTGGCGCCGACCGGGAACTGGAACAGGATGTGGCGCGCGTCGTACAGGTCGTTCTTGCCCGCGGTGTAGCCGGCCTCGGACGCCGTGTCCTTGGCCAGCGTGGCGAGCAGCGTGTCCTGCAGGTGGCGCAGGCGCAGGTTCACGGAGTAGCTCTGCGTCGCCTCGTCAATGGACTTCCGGTCGTTGAGCGAGTCGCCGTGCGCGGCGGCGACGCCGAGGAGCTGGTAGTCCACCCAGAGGTCGGCGACGAGGCCGGCGACCTCGCGGTTGGCGGGCACCTGGAGCTTGGCGTGGCCGACCAGGTCGGCCAGGCGCGTGACGGACAGCTCCTGCGAGCCGGCGCGCGCGGCCACGTCCACGTGGGCGGTGAGCGCCTCCTTGAGGCCTTCGCAGGCGGTGAGCGTCGCGCAGACAGCGGCGACCGCGAACAGGGACCGATATCTCATCTGTGTGATGCTCCGGGGAGTAAGTGCGGAATGCCCGTCAGACCAGGCCGCGCAGGGCGCGCGACAACCCTTCGAGAATGGATGCTCCACCCAAGCGCGTAAGTTTCAGTGCGAGCGGGTGCGCGCGACGGACTTCCGCCTGGAACTGCACTTCGTGGAACGCTGCGGACAGCCCCTTCATGCGCGGAACCGCAGAATCCCGAAAGGTAATACGCGCCTCGTCACCGCGCACCAGGATGCTCTCCACCCCCAGCGTGCCGCCGGCGATGCGCAGCTCGGCCATGGCGAGCGTGGCTTCCGCGGGCGGCGGAAGGGGCCCAAAGCGATCGCGCAGCTCGGTGCGCAGCGCCTCCAGCGCCCCGGCGTTGTCCACGCGCGCGATGCGCCGGTAGATGTCGAGCTTGGCGTCGGCCGACGCGATGTAGTCGTCGGGCAGGAAGTGCGGGACGTCCATCGTGACCTCCGCCGGCACGAGGCGCGGCGCCGCGTCGCCGGACAGCACGTTCTTCACCGTCTCGTCCAGCAGGCGCAGGTAGAGGTCGAAGCCCACCGCCTGCACGAACCCCGACTGCTCGGCGCCGAGCAGGTTGCCGGCGCCGCGCATCTCCATGTCGCGGAGCGCGATGCGGTAGCCGGCGCCGAGCTCGGTGTGGTGCTCGAGCACGCGCAGGCGCCGCTCGGCGTCCAGGTCCATGACGTCGGGCACCAGCAGGTAGCAGTAGGCGCGGCGGTGCGAGCGGCCGACGCGCCCGCGCAGCTGGTAGAGCTGCGCGAGGCCGAACTGGTCGGCGCGATTCACGAACATCGTGTTCGCGTTGGGCACGTCGAGGCCGCTCTCGACGATCATCGTGGAGACGAGCACGTCCACGTCGCCGCGCACGAACTGGTGCATGATCTCCTCCAGCTCGCGCTCGCGCATCTGCCCGTGCGCCACGGCCACGCGCGCCCGCGGCACGACGCGGTGGATGTGGTCGGCCACGCCGAAGATGGTCTCGATGCGGTTGTGCACGAAGAACACCTGGCCGCCGCGGTCCAGCTCGCGGGCGATGCCCTCCTCGATCAGCGCGTCGTCCCACGGCTCGAGCTCGGTGAGCACGGGCGAGCGGTCGCGCGGCGGCGTCTGCATCAGCGTCATGTCGCGGAGCCCGGCGAGCGACATGTGCAGCGTGCGCGGGATCGGCGTCGCGGTGAGCGTGAGCACGTCCGTCTCGACGCGGAGCTGCTTGAGGCGCTCCTTGTGCTTCACGCCGAAGCGGTGCTCCTCGTCGATCACGAGCAGGCCGAGGTTGGCGAACGTCACGTCGGGGCTGAGCAGGCGGTGCGTGCCGATGACGATGTCCACCTTGTGCGCGGCGATGGCGGCGACAACGTCGGCCTGCTGCCTGGCCGTCTGGAACCGGCTCAGCATCTCGATGCGCACCGGGAAGTCGGCCAGGCGCTCGCTGAACGTGCGCGCGTGCTGGTCGGCGAGGATCGTGGTCGGCACGAGCACGGCCACCTGGCGCCCGGACTGCACCGCCTTGAACGCGGCGCGCACGGCGATCTCCGTCTTGCCGTAGCCCACGTCGCCGACGAGCAGGCGGTCCATGGGGCGCGTGCTCTCCATGTCCTGCTTGACGGCCACGGTGGCCGTGCGCTGGTCGGGCGTGTCCTCGAACAGGAACGACGACTCGAGCTGCCGCTGCCACGGCGTGTCGGGCACGTGCGCGGGCCGCGTGGCCACCTTGCGGCGCGCGTACAGCTCGAGCAGCTCGACGGTCATCTCGCGGATGGCCGTGCGCGTGCGGTCGCGCTGCTGCGCCCAGCGGCGCCCGCCGAGCTTGTGCAGCCGCGGCGGCGTGCTGTCGGGGCCGATGTCCGCCGCCGAGCGGAAGCGCTCGAGCTGGTCGATGCGGTAGAGCGGGACGTTGAGGCGGTCGCCGCCCTCGTACTCCACGACCGCGACCTCCATCGTCGCCTGCCCGACGAAGATCGTCTCCATGCCGCGGTAGATGCCGACGCCGTGCTCCAGGTGCACGACGTAGTCGCCGGGCTTGAGGTCCACGACGTCCATCGCGACGCCGGTGGTGTAGCGGCGCGCGCGGCGGATGCGGCGCTCGCGCCGGAACACCTGGTGGTCGGTGAGCACGCGGAGCCCGCGCGCGCCGACCTGCGGCGGGATGACGAACCCGCCCTGCAGCACGCCGACGGAGAGCGCGGCGGGCGACGCGGTGATCTCGTCCTCGGCGAGCAGGTCCTCCAGGCGCTCGGCCTGGCCCTGGTTGTCGCAGAGGATGATGGTCGGCGTGCCGTCGCGCACCAGCCGGCGCAGGTACTTCACGTCGCGGTTGACGGCCTCCGGCGGCTGCAGCGGGAAGCTCGCGTCGGCGGGCTCCCCCTCGGCCTCGAGCGAGAGCAGCCCGAACCGGCGCAGCTCGCCCAGGATGTGCTCGGGCGCCTCGAACAGCTCGTCGCGTGACGGGACGTCGTCGCCGCGGCGGCGGGCGACGTCCAGGTGATGCGCGGCCTCGTCCCACGTGCGGCGCACCTCGGGCTCGATGTGCGTGCCGGCCGGCTGCAGGAGCACGGTGTCCGGCGGCAGGAGCGCCGTGAGCGTGAGCCGCTCGAACCGCTCGCCCTGCGCGACGGCGGAGCCGTCCACCGGCAGGATGAGCACGCGCTCGGCGTC
>DASZRI010000141.1:0-6950 GCA_035549215.1 Gemmatimonadaceae bacterium
GTTGGGCCGGCTATCCCCCAGACATCGGCAGGTTGCTCACGTGTTACGCACCCGTTCGCCGGTTGCCCTTGCGGGCCCCCGTGACTTGCATGTGTTAAGCACGCCGCCAGCGTTCGTCCTGAGCCAGGATCAAACTCTCCAAAAGAAGAATTCGATACAGCTCTCGTTCGAATACGCTGTCCACGCTGTCGCGCAGACAGCGTGTCCGAATCACAGAATGTTCAGGTTTGAACTCTCCCCGAGACCCCGAACGAGCCCCGGTTCAACGAGTTCGCCTCGCACATCCGTCTTCCCAATTCGATTGTCAATCAACTGTGACATGTCGCGTTTGCGACAGCCTTCAATTGTACTACGATTTGCTCGATCCGTCAAGCGGTCAACCAAACTTCCCCGCCGACGACAAGAGCCCGTTGCCGGGCCCCTGTGGACCTGCCATGCGCCGTGTAGGAATCGAACCTACAACCTAGTGATTAAGAGTCACTTGCTCTGCCAATTGAGCTAACGGCGCTGAGCAAACTGTTCCCACGGTGGTGCGCCAGGAGGGAATCGAACCCCCGACCCACAGCTTAGAAGGCTGTTGCTCTATCCAACTGAGCTACTGGCGCTTCACTCGCAACGAGGGCGGCTTGTCGCCTCCGCTCCCCGCCAAGGTCGGGGCGCCCGGATTTGAACCGGGGACCTCCTGCTCCCAAAGCAGGCGCGATACCAGGCTACGCTACGCCCCGCTGAGCCCGTAATTCTACCAACCCCATGCACACGAGTCAACGCCTCGATCGCAACTCACGCAACAGCGCCGCAAACGCGCGCCCCCGGTGGCTCACCGTCGCCTTCTCCTCTCGCGCCACGTCCGCAAACGACCGCCCCAGCTCGTCCGCCACGAAGTACGGATCGTACCCGAACCCGTGCGGGCCCGACGCCCGTTGCTCCGCGATCCGGCCGCTCACCTCGCCGCGCGCCACGACCTCGCGCGCCCCGTCCCAGTAGACCACGACGCACACGTAGCGCGCCCCGCGATCCGCCGCGCCACGCAGCCGCTCCAACAGCAGCGTGTTGTTCGCCTCGTCCAGCGCCACGCCCTGCAGGTCCGCACGCCCGCTCCACCGCTTGCTGCGCACCCCGGGCGCGCCGCCGAGGGCGTGCACCTCGAGTCCCGAGTCGTCGGCCACCACCGGCCGGCCGCCGCAGCGCGCAAAGAAGTACCGGGCCTTGGCGCGCGCGTTCGCCTCGAACGTCTCGTGCGCCTCGATCGCGTCCTCCTCGACCGCCTCGGGCACGCCCAACTCCTGCAGGTCGCGCACCGCGAACCCCTCAGCCTCGAACAGCGGCCGCAATTCACGCAGCTTCCCCGCGCTGCGCGAGGCGAGCACGACCTCCGGTGCGCTCACGCGCCCAGCGCGCGACGCTGCGCGTCGTCCAGCGCGCGGATCCCACGCTCCGCAAGGCCAAGCAGCGCGTCCAGGTGCGCACGATCGAAGGTGCCGTGCTCGCCCGTGCCCTGCACCTCCACGAAGCGGCCCTCGCTGCTCATGACGACGTTCATGTCCACCTCGGCGACGACGTCCTCGGCATAGTCGAGGTCGAGGCGCGGCACGCCGCCGACGAGCCCGACGCTCACCGCCGCGACGCGCCGCTTCACCGGCGACTCCGCCACGCGCCCCGACTGCGCCAGCCACGCGAACGCATCCACCACGGCCACGCACGCGCCGGTGATCGCCGCGGTGCGCGTGCCGCCGTCCGCCTGCAGCACGTCGCAGTCGAGCCGGATCGTGTACTCGCCGAAGGCGAAGCCATCGATCATCGCACGCACGCTGCGCCCGATGAGTCGCTGGATCTCCTGCGTGCGCCCGCCGAGCTGCGACCGCTCACGCGAGGTCCGCGTGCGCGTCGCCCGCGGCAGCATCGCGTACTCGGCGGTCAGCCAGCCGAGCCCGCTGCCCTTGCGCCAGCCGGGGACGCCATCCTCGACGGACGCGGTGCACAGGACCTTCGTCTCGCCGAAGCTCACGAGGCACGAGCCTTCGGCGTATGGCGACACGGCGCGCTCGAGGGTGATGGGACGCAACGCATCGTGCGCGCGGCCGGTGCGCACGGGATCAGGGCTGGGAGCCACGGAGCTTCTCGATGATGGAGGTGGTGGACTGGCCGGGCGTGAGCGGGATGACGACCACGTCGCCGCCGCGCGCGCGCACGTCGGCGGCGCCGACGATGGTGTCCTCGGTGTAGTCGCCGCCCTTCACGAGGACGTCGGGCTGCAGCAGGCGGATGAGCTCGAGGGGCGTGTCCTGGCCGAAGACGACGACGGCGTCCACCATCGCGAGCGAGGCGAGCACGTACGCGCGCTCGGATTCAGAACGCACAGGACGCGTGGGACCCTTGAGCCGCCGCACGGAGGCGTCGCTGTTGAGGCCGACGACGAGCGCGTCGCCCTGGCGGCGTGCGCCGAGGAGCCCGTCGATGTGCCCCGGGTGCAGCAGGTCGAACACACCATTGGTGAACACCACGCGCCCGCGGGCGGCCTGGCGCCAGGCCCGCGCGCCCTCCCACGTCATGACGCGGGAGAGCGGGTCAACCACGAGGCTCAATACGTGCCCTCGGCGTGCGGATGGAAGTTGATGATGCGCACGGTGAGCGGGAGCTCGATCTGCTCGGCGTAGTCCGCCGAGATGTGCATGCGGCGCGCGCGGGGGTCGCGGTCAATGTCGATCTCCTGCGCATCCTCGGGCAGCCCGAGCGAGTCGGCCTCGGCCCAGAGGTGCGACAGGATGAGCGAGTCCGGCTGCGCGCCGTTGAACTTGATCTCCTGCTTCATGGCGTCCTGGTACTGGTAGTAGCGCCAGTACGCCTCGCCGATGTTCACGCCGAAGTAGATCGCCGCCGAGACGATGAGCAGCGAGAGGAGGCAGCCGGTGGACGTGGCCCCCGTGCGAGCCTTCACCATTGCTGTTGGGCTCCTTCGACGATGCGATCGACGATGCGGGAGATGGCGAGCTTGCGCCCGTCGGCCTCGCCGCGCTCGGCGTACTCGCCCTCGCCGACGAGGGACTTGTTCGACCAGAGCGTCTTGCCATTGGTCTGGTCCACGATCTCGATGTCGATCGTGATCTGCAGCTTCCGCCGGGCGGAGACCGTCTGGTTCGGGTTCGCGCTGAACGAGACGGGCACGTCGGCATCGTAGCCGGTGATGGTGCCGTGGACGACCGCATCCGCGCGTGCCTGCGGCGCGTCGCGCACGCCGAGCCGCTTCTGCAGCTCGGTGCGCATCGCGTCGTACAGCTCGCGCTGCACGTCCGGGGATGCCGTCTGGTTGTCGAACGGAAGCACGGCCATCGTCCTGATATGCGCGGGGAACGCGCCCTGGGAGAAGCCGTAATGCACGCAGGCGGCCAGGAGGCCGCATGCCAGGGCGCTAAGGAAACGTCCAGATCGCCGAATCAAAGGGTGCAACCTCATCCACCTTGGTGATGACGAGAGCGAGGGTTCGATGGTCACGTTCCTGCCGATACGACACCTGCCCGCTGGCCGCGCGGTCCACCGATTCCAGTACCCGCCCACCGGCCACGCGTTCGAGGCGCTGCAGGCGGGTTCCGGCAAAGGTGACGCGCCACTGGACCGGTGATCCAATGTCGGCGCGCAGCACGGACCCGTCAACGCGCGCCACCGTGTCGGCGAGCGCCGGGAGGTCCAGCCGGCCGAGCGCGGCCCACAGCAGCGGGGCCGCCGGGACGAGGCGCGTCGTGAAGTTGGTGGCCGGCAGGCGAAGCGAATCCCCGATGAGCACGGCGGCGCCGCTGCCCATGCCTCCAGCAACGAAGAAGTCGAGCCGGGCGCTGTCCGGCGGCGCGAGGCGTGCCGCGCCATCCCCGCGGGCCACGAGCTCCCCGTCGTGCAGTTCCCAGCGGAAGACGACGAGCTGGCGCGCGGGTGGCAGCTCTGCCGCGGGCAGTCGCGCGGGGACCGGGACGCCGGACAGGGGCTGGAGCGCGGGCGCGCACGCGGCCAGGGCGAGGGCGCCCACGGCGAGCGCGCTACGCGACGGCCGCAAGGCGTTCCCGGAAATCCGCGGGCAGGGTCGTGGGACGGCCGGATGGATCGAGCGACATGAGGTCGGTGTGGGCCGTGACCAGGCGCTCGCCGGTGTCTGCGTTGGTGATGACGTAGTCGAAGCCGATGGCGCGTGAGCGGACGCCAGCAAGGGTCGTGGTGACCCGGATTCGGTCGTCATAGCGGGCGGCGCCGTGGTACCGCACGGTTGCCTCGGTGACGGCGAGCATCACGCCCTGCCGCTCGAGCTCGGCGTAGCTGATGCCGAACTGCCGGATGAAGTCGGTACGCCCGATCTCGCACCACACGAGGTAGTTGGCGTGGTACACGACGCCCATCTGGTCCGTCTCGGCGTACCGGACGCGGAATTCACTGACGTGGGCGTGGCTCACGGCGCGTCAGCGCGGTGCACGGGGGATGGGCGTGGCATCTGGGGCGAAGATTAGGGCGCGGGGCGTGTTTGTAAAGGCGCGGCCGACGCGCTAGAATCAGCGCGTGCTGCCCTCCCCCTGCTACGTCCTGTCCGACACGCACCTGGGCTTTGCGCCCGCCGAAGTCGAGCGCATGCTGCGCGCGTTCCTGCGCACGCTGCCCGGGCGGGCCGGTTCCGTGGTCATCAACGGCGACCTGTTCGAATTCTGGTTCGAGTGGCGGCGCGTGATGCCGCGCGCCGGCTTCCGCGTGCTGGGCGCGCTGGCGGACCTGCACGACGCCGGCGTGCCGGTGCTCATGATTGCCGGGAACCACGACTGCTGGGGCGGCGAGATCCTGCGCGAGGACGCAGGGATCGACTTCGAGTTCGGTCCGTGGACGGGAACACTCGCCGGCTGGCATGCGCGCATTGAACACGGCGACGGCCTGCGCGACGTCGAGGACCGCCGCTACCGCGCGCTGCGTCGCGTCCTGCGCAATCCCCTCGCAATCCGTGCGTTCCGGTGGATCCATCCCGACTGGAGCATTGCGCTCGCCGGCGGCAGCTCGCACGCGAGCCGGTCCTACGCCGCACGGGACGGGGGCCGCGGCCTGCGCCAGGTGGCGGAGCGGCAACTGCAGGGCGATCGCTCGCTCGAGCTCGTGATCTACGGCCACTCGCACGTGCCGGCGCTGGAGCGCCTCACGGGCGGTGGCGTGTACGCGAACGCCGGGTCGTGGCTGGATGCGCCGACGTTCCTGCGCATCACGCCGGAGCGCGCCGAGCTGCGACGCTGGGACGGATCAGCCGACGGGGTGCTGCTCCACGCGGTCGATCGTGCTGCCGAGGAAGCGCTGGCCTAGCGCGAGGAACTGCGCGGGGTCATCGGACGAGACGAAGGTATAGGCCGCGACGGCGTCTGCCGGCGCCTCGATTCCCTGCTCCCGCAGCACGCGCGCTGTCTCCGCCGCCGTTTCTTCGGCGCTGTCGATCAGCGCCACCCGCGCGCCGAGCACCTCGGAGAGCAGCGGCTTGAGCAGCGGGTAGTGCGTGCACCCGAGTACGAGCGTGTCCACGTGTGCCTCACGCATGGGCTGCAGGTATTCGCGGGCGATGAACCGCGCGGGCTCACGGTCGGTCCAACCCTCTTCAACCAGCGGGACGAACAGCGGGCATGCCGCCGCGGTGACCTGCGCGTCGGCCTGCAGCGCGTGAATGGCGCGCACATATGCGCCGGAGCGGATGGTGCCCGCGGTGCCGATGACGCCGATGCGATGACTGGTCGAGGTGCGCACCGCGGCGCGTGCCCCGGGCTCCACGACGCCGATGACGGGGATCCGCCGCTCGGCGCGCAGCGTGGGCAGCGCGTGCGCGGTGGCGGTGTTGCAGGCGACGACGATCGCCTTGACCCCACGCGCCTCGAGGAAGTCCGCGATCTCGCGCGCGTAGCGCTGCACGGTCTCCGGGCCCTTGTTGCCATAGGGGACCCGCGCCGTGTCGCCGAAGTACACGATGCTCTCGTGCGGAAGCTGCCGCATGAGTTCGTGCACGACCGTGAGCCCGCCGATCCCGGAATCGAAGACGCCGATCGGCGCAGGATTCGTCATCGGATGGGCACGGAGGCTGTCACCGCGGCGCCGTTCGGCGTGGCACGCACGGAGAGCTCGGCGGGCACGTCCCAGAGGTTGGCCGCGACGTAGGCATCGAGCCCGGCGAACAGGTGGTTGGCAACGAGCGCGGCCACCCAATCCTCCACGTGCGCGCGGCGCGACCGCAGGAGCGTCGCATCGTACGGCGATGCCTTGAACTGCTGGCGCACCTGCCCCGAGCCAGCGTCCACCCACGAGACGACGACGCTGTCGGCCCCGGCGTTGCGGGCCTGGTGCAGGTCGAACTGCGCCTGTCGCAGCATGGTGACCGCCACGGCCTCGAAGGCGATGAAGAGCGCCGACGCGCGCGGCCTGCCGAGCGTGGACTGCGCGTATCCGGGCAGCAGGAACGACACGGCGAACGCCTGTCGGGGCGAGAGCGGCGGCCGGATTTCCGGACGCGGACCATTCGTGTCAGGCTGCGCGGCTGGCGAAGTCACCGCCGGCGCGGGCGGCGCAACCGCCTTGCGCGTGCTGTCCGCGCGCTGCGCGCGCGCGGGGAGCGCGAGCACGGGCAACAGCGCGAGGCAGAGGCGGACGCAGCGCATCATGGCAGCTTGAACCTTGAGGACGCGCGCTGGCGGGAGTGCATGGGAATCGAACCCACCCGACCCGACGTGGTCAGGTCGCGACGGTTTTGAAGACCGTGGGAGCCACCAGGCCCCCTCCACTCCCCGCGTCACGCGAGTGCGATGGCGAAGGCGCCGGGCGCGTCGACTTCCCCGATCTCCGTCGCGCCAGGCACCCGCGAAAGATACTCGGACAGGTGCGCCGCGGGCACCGCGACCAGCAGCCCGCCGGAGGTCTGCGGATCGACGAGCAGCGCGCGCAGGGACTCGGGCGTCGTA
>DASZRI010000142.1:0-1846 GCA_035549215.1 Gemmatimonadaceae bacterium
GTTCTTCCGCCTCACCCGCTACGAAGGATTCCTCAAGCGCCTGTTCGCCGAGCGCCCGGACTTCCTCCGCCCCGAGTCGCGCCGCAACGAAATCCTCGCCCTGCTCGAGCAGGGGCTCGAGGACATCTCGATCACGCGCTCGCGGCTGGGCTGGGCCATCCCCTTCCCGCTGCAGTCGTCGGGCGGTGAGGAGCAGGGCACGTGGGTGTGGTTCGACGCGCTGCCCAACTACCTGACGGCCACCGGCTATCCCGACAAGGTGTGGCGGGAACGGTGGCCGGCGCAGCTCCACGTGATCGGCAAGGACATCACGCGCCTGCACTGCGTCATCTGGCCGGCCATGCTGCAGGCCGCCGAGCTGCCGCTGCCCGAGCGCGTGTGGGCGCACGGCTTCGTGAACCTGGGCGGCGAGCGGTTCAGCAAGTCCGCGGGCGTGAAGCTCGAGCTCGGTGAGGCGATCGACCGCTACGGGCCTGATGCGTTCCGCTACTTCCTGCTGCGCGAGGTGCCCTTTGACGGGGACGGCAGCTTCTCATGGGAGCGGTTCGAGGAGCGCTACAACGCCGACCTCGCGAACGCCTGGGGCAACCTGGCCAGCCGCACTATCTCGATGGTCGAACGGTACCGCGGCGGCCTGGTGCCGGCCGCCCCGCGCGGCGCGGTGGACGACGCCGACGCCGTGGACTACGCGGCCTATCACGCCAGCATGGACGGCTCGCGCGGCTACATGCTGCACGATGCCCTGCGCAGCGTGTGGCTCACCGTGGCGCGCGGCAACGAGTACGTGGACCGCCAGGCGCCGTGGAAGCTGGCCAAGGATCCCGCCCTCGCGACCGAGCTCGACACCACGCTCGGCACGCTCGTGCGCCAGCTCGCCCGCCAGTGCGTGGCGCTGCACCCGTTCATGCCGGCAAAGGCCCAGGCCCTGTGGGAACAGCTCGGCGGACCGGGGCAGGTGTCGGAGCAGCGGTTCAGCAACTTCGATGCGCTGGATGCTGCCGGCTGGACCGTGCACAAGGGCGAGCCGCTCTTCCCCAAGCCCGAGCGCGCGGCGTAACGGCGTTCCGACGCGCCAGCGCACCGGCATGGGAGCGCACCAGCCCACCGGTTCTGAGCGCGCAGCAACGAAGACGGCGGGGCATCCGTGGGAGGCCCCGCCGTCATGCATTACGGCTCGTCCTGCCGGGTGATGCGCTAGAAGATCACGCCGAAGGTGATCGGCAGCATCTGCGTGGATGCGCCGCTCGAGCCGATGTAGTGATAGCGCACCTCGGCGAACGTGCGCATGTCGCCAAGCTGCCACTGCAGCCCGCCGCCGATGTTGAAGCCGAAGTCGTTCTCGGACGCGATGCCGCCCGCCCAGCTGATGTGGTACAGGCCAATGCCACCGATCAGGTACGGCGTCGTGCCGCTCCCCTGCTCCAACGGGTACACCACGTTGCCGGTGAACCCGGCGATGTTGTCATTCCCGCCGTAGCGCTTGGCGCCAAAGCCGCTGTACGACACCTCACCGCGCAACTCCAGCGGCGAGCCGGACGGCGTGCCCGTCACCATGCCCGCCAGGTAGTATCCGGAATTGTCCGTGCTGCTCAGGTCCGACAGCGGGACGTTCAGCCCGGCCGTCGCGCCAAAGTGCGCACCCGGCGACATGCGCTGCGCCTGGGCCGGCGCGGCAGCGAAGAGTGCAGCCGCGAGCACGCCAACCACGCTGGTGATCGTGCGGGTAGCCTTCATGTCGTCTCCTTGTATTCGAATTGCGGCGGGACGCATGGCCGAAACCCGTCGTCGGGTCGCGGCCGTGACGCCGCTCCGCGCCGCCCCGAAAGAATCAGGGCGGGAGGCCCCG
>DASZRI010000143.1:0-4227 GCA_035549215.1 Gemmatimonadaceae bacterium
GGCCTTCGAGGAGGCCGCGCTGCCCGGCGCCTTCCTGGAGTTCTTCGAGGCGCCGGACGTCGACACGCTCGTGCGGGCGCACGCGGGTGCCCCCGATCCCGTGCTCGACGCCAACCGGATCTACACCGCTGTGGAGCTGAAATAGATGCCGAACCGCTCGATCACGATTGACGGCACGACCTGGCAGGTGTTCCCCTCGGGCCGCGTCACGCAGTTCGACCGCGACGAGTTCGCCCTGCTGTTCATCACGGGCACCGGTGACAACCGCACCGTTCGCGTGACGCGCTATTCGCCGCACGCGACGCGCTCGCGCGAGCAGGCACTGGCCGAGATGACCGACGCGGAGCTGCGCCGGCTGTTCGGGTACTCGCAGCCGAGCTATACCTCGCCCGAAGCCGATTACGTCGCGTGAGTGACGGCTCCGGCGGCGCCCGGTTCGTCGACCTCCACGCGCATTCCACTGCTTCCGACGGTTCGCGCGCCCCGGCCGACGTGATGGCCGCAGCGCGCGCCGCCGGCCTGTCCGCCATCGCGCTCACCGACCACGACACCGTGGCCGGCATCCCGGAGGCGGCGCAGGCCGCGGAGGCGCTGGGCATCCGCCTGGTGCCGGGCATCGAGCTCAGCGCCGTCGAGGACGACACCGAGACGCACCTGCTCGGGTTGCACCTGGCCGACACGACCGTCATCGAGTCGCAGCTCGGCGCGCTGCGCGACATGCGCCTCGGGCGCGCGCGGCGCATCGTCGAGCGGCTGAACGCGCTCGGCGTGCGCATCACGCTCGACGCCGTGCTGGAGCAGGCGGCCGGTGGCGCGGTCGGGCGGCCGCACGTCGCGCGTGCCCTGGTTGGCGAAGGCTGGGCGGTGGACCTGCGTGACGCGTTCGACCGCTACCTGGGGAATGGCCGGCCCGCGTACGTGCCCAAGGACCGGCTCTCCATGGTGGACGCGATCGGCATGATCCACCGCGCGGGCGGCATCGCCGTGCTCGCGCACCCGGCGCACAGCGGCAGCCGTTCGCGCCTGGAGAAGCTCGCCGCGGTTGGCATGGACGGCGTCGAGGTGCTCCACCCGAGCCATTCCCCCGACGATGTCGCCCGCCTGCGGACCCTCGCCGAGCACCTGCGATTGGTGCCGAGCGGCGGCTCCGACTGGCACGGCGCCGACGACGGTGCGCGGGTGCTCGGAGCCATGCGCGTGCCGGCCGAGTGGCTGGCGGCGCAGGACGCTCGCGTCGCGGAACGGCGCGCACATACCGCTGCCTGAGGGCAGCGCGGGAGGCCGGCATGGACGTGCGCGGTCGCGTGGTGCTCGTGACGGGAGCGGGGCGGCGCGTGGGGCGGGCGATCGCCACCTCCCTCGGTGCACTCGGCGCCCGCGTCGCGGTCCATTACCATGGCTCCTCCGACGGCGCGTCGGAAACCGCGGCCGCGATCACCGCGGCCGGCGGCGAGGCGTGGACGGTCCGCGCCGACCTGCGTGATGCGGCGGCGCCGGGCGTGCTCGTTGCCGAGGTCGCGCGGCACTTCGGCGCGCTCGACGTCCTGGTCAACTCATCGGCCGTCATGCAGCGCACGCCCTTTGGCGAGACGACGGTCGAGGACTGGGACGCGATGTTCGCGCTGAACACGCGCGCGCCGTATTTCCTCGCGCAGGCCGCCGCACCGCACCTGACTCGCGCCAGGGGCGTGATCATCAACATCGCCGACCTGGCGGCGTTCGAGACGTGGCCGGGCTATGTCCCGCACTGCCTGACCAAGGGGGCGGTCGTGCACATGACCCGCGCGCTGGCGCGCGTGCTCGCGCCGGACGTCCGCGTGTGTGCGGTGGCACCGGGCACGGTGCTGCTGCCGGATGACTGGGGCGCGGCGGACGCGGAGCGGATGCGGTCCACCACGCCGCTGCAGCGGAACGGCACGCCCGAGGATGTGGCGCAGGCGGTGCGCTACCTCCTCGAGGCCGACTACGTCACCGGCGAGACGCTGATCGTGGACGGCGGGCGCCATGCCCGCCACTGAGCGGGCGCCGGATCGCGCCCAGTGCTTCGGTGCGATCGTCGTGATCGGGGGCGGCTGCTACGGGAGCTACTACGTCCGGCAGCTTCGTCGCGCGGCGTCGGCGGGCGCGATCCGCTGCCGGGAGCTCATCGTCGTGGACCGCGCGTCGTCGTGCGCCGTCGCCTCGACGCTGGACGACGCGGTGCTCCCCGCGCGCCTGGTCGTGGCCGAGTGGGCGGACTTCCTGCGCGGGTTCCTGGCCGACGTGCGGAGCCGGGGCACCACGGACGACGCCATCGTGCCGTCGCCGCTCATGCCGCACCTGCTGCGCGACTGGCTGGTGGACGCCGCGCGTGAGCGCTGGCCCGCGCGCGGGGTGCGCACGGCGCCGCTGCTGCGGGCGCCGGACATGCCGTGGCAGCAGGCCGCGCCGGACGGCACGCACTACGTCAGCTTCGCCACGTGGATGTGCCCGATCAACTGCATCGAGCCGGCCACGTGCCCGCACACGAGGGGCCCGCGCGCCTGGAGCATGGCACCCGCCCTGCGCGCGTACGCCGAGCGGCCGGGCACCAGCGAGCGACCGGTTGCGGGGCCGTTCCTGTTCCGGTGCACGCACCGTGCATGGGGCGTGGGGATGATCGACGTCCGCGATGTGCTCGCGGCTGACGCGGAGCTCGCGCAGCGCGGGGCTGCGGGACCTGTGGAGGCCCTGGTCGGTACGGTCTCGCACTGCCACGGCGCGGTGAGCCGCATCGTGGTGGGCGGAGCGGGGGACCGCCGGCCCGATTGACGGCCGGTGTATCCTCCAGGGGGATGAGGTTCCACTCGCCGGCCAGCCTGGCGAGATTGGAAGCAACAGGCCGCGTGCCGACTGGCGCGCGCAATACGCGAGGAATCGCCGTGGGCCAGACCCATCAATACGAAGTCGTGATCATTGGCGCCGGCCCGGCCGGCATGTGCGCGGCCATGTACGCCGGTCGCTCGATGCTGAAGACCGTCGTGCTCGAGCGCGGGTTCCCGGGCGGCGAGTTGCTCAACACCGAGCTCATCGAGGACTATCCCGGCTTCGAGCACATCCTGGGCCACGAGCTCGCGCAGAAGTTCGCGGATCACGCGACGAAGTTCGGCGGCGAGTTCCGCAACGGCGTCACGGTCACCGGCATCCGCAAGCGCGCCGACGGCGTGTTCGAGACGCGCACCGAGGACGGGGACGTGTACGAGTCGCCCGTCGTCATCGTCACCGCCGGCGGGACGCCCGTGAAGCTCGGCGTCCCCGGCGAGGCCGAGTACGCAGGCAAGGGCGTGTCGTACTGCGCGATCTGCGACGGTGCGTTCTTCCGCGGCCACACGATCGCGGTCGTGGGCGGCGGCGACGCGGCGGTGGAGGAGTCCGACTTCCTCACCCGCTACGCCGAGAAGGTGTACCTCATCCATCGCCGCGACGAGCTGCGCGCCTCGAAGATCCTGCAGCAGCGCCTGTTCGAGAACCCCAAGGTCGAGGTCATCTGGAACGCGGTGGTCGAGCGCGCCGTGGGCGACGAGCAGGGCCTGCTGCACCACCTCGAGCTGCGCGACGTGAACACCAATGAGCGCCGCGACCTCCCCGTCACCGGCCTCTTCATCTTCGTGGGCTTCAAGCCCAACACGGGGATCATCGAGGACCACGTCGAGCACGACGAGATGGGCTACCTCCGCACGGGCTTCGACATGCAGACGACGCTCCCCGGCCTGTTCGCCGCGGGCGACGTGCGCGTGCAGGTCACGCGGCAGGTGACGACCGCCGTCGGCGACGCGACGACGGCGGCGATTGCCGCCGAGAAGTACCTCAAGGCGCTGAAGGATGCCCCGCGGGAGGCGGTCACGGCGTGAGCAGCGTGGCAGCACTCACGATTCACGTCGAGACGGTCGGCCCGTTCCAGGAGAACACATACCTGGTCGTGGATCCGTCGGCGCGCGAGGCTGTCCTCGTGGATCCCGGAGATGAGGGCGACCGCCTCCTCGACATGGTCCGCCGCTCGGGGGCCGCGCTCACCGCGATCTGGATCACGCACGGCCACCTGGACCACGTCGGCGCCATCAACGCCGTGCGTCGCGTGCATGATGTGCCGGTATTCCTGCATCCGCTCGATCGCGTCGTGTACGACCGCGCGGCGGAATCGGCCGCGGCGTACGGACTGCCCTTCGAGCAGCCCGATCCCCCGGACCGCGCGCTCGCCGAGGGCGATCG
>DASZRI010000144.1:0-4555 GCA_035549215.1 Gemmatimonadaceae bacterium
CCTGGCCCCCCGCCCTCAACATCTTCCTCAATCTGCTTGAACGGGGGAAGATGGACGAGTCTCGCCGCCTCAGCTCGGGCGAGCTCCTCCAGTTCGAGAAGATCTACCCGCTGGACGCCGCCTACGATACGTGGGACGAGATCCCCGAGGACGTCCGCACCTCCAAGCGCTACAAGGACGTGGGCGACTGCTCGATCAACGGCCTCGCCACCCGCCTCGTGCAGGACTTCGGCGAGCAGCCGCTCGACATCGTGGTGCACTCGCTCGCCAACGGCCCCGACGTCAAGAAGCCGCTCCTCGAGACCAGCCGCTCCGGCTACCTGGCCGCCGTCAATGTGAGCGCCTATTCGCTCGTGGCGATGCTGCAGCGACTCGGTCCCCTCATGCGCCCCGGCGGCTCCGTCGTCTCGCTCACCTACATGGCCAGCGAGCGCGTCATCCCCGGCTACGGTGGCGGCATGTCGTCGGCCAAGGCCGCGCTCGAGAGCGATACGCGGACGCTGGCGTACGAGGCCGGCCGCAAGTTCGGGGTGCGCGTCAACACCATCAGTGCCGGCCCCTTCGCCTCGCGCGCCGCCAGCGCCATCGGCATCATCGGCAAGATGGTGGACTACGTCGCCGCCAACGCGCCCATGACCGACAAGCTCGACGCCACCGAAGTCGGCAACGCCGCCGCCTTCCTGTGCTCGCACCTCGGGTCGGGCATCACCGGCGCCACCGTGTACGTGGACAAGGGCTATCACGCCATGGGGATGGCCGTCCAGCCGGACTGAAGGGCAGGTAAGTCTTGCACCGCAGGCGCCGCAGCGCCTGCGCGAAAGCCCCATCCTTCGCCCGCTGGCAGAGGAACTCGGCGCGCTCGCCACCCGCATCGTCGCGCCTCCCCCGTTGTCGACCTCTTTCGTCCCTCATCCCAATGTCCCGCATGCACTCCCGCGCCTTTGCCACCGCGCTCATCGTGGCGGTCGGCGCAGCCTGCTCCCCTTCTTCGTCGTCCCCCACGCAGTCCGGCTCCGCGAGCTTCTCCATCTCTCCCAACGCCGCGGCCACCTGCGTCGGTGACACCCTGGTCATGAGCGCCAGCCTCGGTTCCACGCTCGTCCCCGACACGAACGTGACGTGGAATTCCAGCAATCCCGCCGTGGACTCGGTGGACTACTTCGGCGTCGTGCACGTCGTCGGCTCCGGCACCGCGATCATCTCGGCGGACCTCAAGGCCGATCACTCCAAGTCCGCGTCCGCGAGCTTCTCCTCCGCCCCGGCCGCCGGCACCGCCCCGACCATCCGGTCGATCACCATCTCCGGTACGAGCACCGCCGCGGACGTGAACAACATCCGCGGCTCCGTGGACATTCGCGTCCCTGCGCCCCTCGCGGCCTCGTGCCTGAGCCTGGCCTTCGGCAGCGCCGAGCTGGTCGTCCACAGGGACTCCACGGACACCGTCGTCGCCACGACCAGCTCCGGCAACACGCCGTTCACCGGCGGGTCCGTGGTCGTGCTGACGCTCAACTCCACGTCGGTGCCGGACGGATCCTACGCCCTGTACGTGCGCTTCATTCCGACGAATGGCCGCACCGGGCTGATTACTTCCAGCAGCGTGAACGTGACCATCAACAACTGACCCTGAGAGCTGTTTCTCACATCTCACATCTCACATCTCACATCCCACATCTCACATCTCACATCTCCCCACATCTCACATCCCAAATCACAAATCCCACATCTGCGGTTGGGCAGTTCGCCCGACCCCGGATGTGGGATTTGTGATTCCAGACGTGACACTAACCTGCTGTGAGGAGTACTACTCCCCCTTCTTCTCCACCGGCGTATCCTCCGCCTTGGGCTCGATGCCTGCCTGCCCCGCCGCCTTCAGCACGGCGTTCACCTTCGGCAGCCCCGCGTCCATCGCCTTCTTGTACTTGTCCAGCTGCACGTTCAGCAGCTTGTCCAGCACGTCGTACACCTCGTACGACTGCTTCGTCGGCCGGCCGTCCGAGCTCGTCACCACGCCCATCAGCGCGCCGATGCGGTTGTTCAGCCGGATCGGGTAGTTCAGCGGATCCTCGCTCGCCCGATTCTGCGTCTGGTACAGCGAGTCCTCCACCTCGGCGAGCGTCGCCAGCATTGGCTGCGCCGCGTTGTCCAGCTGCGCCTTCTGGTCGCTCGACAGCTTCTTCCCCGCCTCCTCGAGCTGCCACCGCAGGTAGCGGATCGTCTTCACGGTGCTGTTCGCGGCCGAGAAGCGGTCGCGGATCTTGAGCGCCAGCGCCGCCTGCGCGTCATAGTCCGCCTGCGTCACGTGCATGCGCGGGTCCGGCAGCAGCTTGAAGCTCTGCGTCCCCACCACCTTGCCGTCCACCGTCAGCTTCACCTGGTACGTGCCCGGTGGCACCATCGGCCCCGTCGTGCCCGCGGCCCACAGCACCATGCCCCGGAACCCGACCGCGTCCGGATAGCGCATCGTCCATCCGGTGAACGTGTTCACCCCCACCTTGTTCGGGATGCGCACCGGCTGCGCACGGAACCGCGGGTTCTCGTCGCCTTCCTCGGCGGCCGCCGGCTTCTCGTCCGTCGAGTACGTGTGGATCTCCTTCCCCTTCGCGTCCAGGAACTCGATCTGGATGGACTTTGCCGGCGACTTGAGCCAGTACTGGATCGCCACGCCTGACGGCGGGTTCTGCCCCACCGGGTGCACCGGCACGCCGCCCGACTGCTGCGCTCCACCGCGCCCGCCGCCGAACCCGCCGCGGCCGAAGTTCGCGCGGTACTGGTCCGCCGGCTTGAACAGGAACGCGTCCTGCGACAGCACCGACGGCGCTGCCTGCTCCAGCGACGTGACGTTGTCCATGATGTAGAAGCCGCGGCCGTGCGTCGCGGCCACGATGTCGTTGTCCTTGAAGATCAGGTCGTGCACCGGCACCATCGGCAGGTTGAGCTGCAGCGACTGCCAGTCCTTGCCGTCGTTCGCCGAGAACCACGCGCCGCGCTCCGTGCCCGCCACCAGCAGCCCGCGCTTGTGCGGGTCCTCGCGCACCACGCGCGTGAACACCGTGTCCGGCAGGTTCGACTCGATGCGCGTCCACGTCTTGCCGAAGTCCGTCGTCTTCCACAGGTACGGCTTGTTGTCGTCCAGCTGGTAGCGGTTGGCCGCCACGTACGCCACGCCGTCCACGTGCGCGCTCGGGTCGATGCTCGAGACCCGCGTGAACTTCGCCATGTCCTTCGGCGTCACGTCCGTCCACGTCTTTCCGCCATCGCGGGTCAGGTAGAGCTTGCCGTCATCCGACCCCGTCCACAGCTCCCCTTCCTTCAGCGGCGACTCGGCGATCACGAACACCGTGCCGTAGTACTCGACGGACGTCTGGTCCTTGGTCAGCGGGCCGCCCGCATCGCCCAGCGTCGCCGGGTCGTGGTACGTGAGGTCCGGCGAGATCACCGTCCAGCTCTCGCCGCCGTTCGTGGACTTGAACACGCTCTGCGCGCCCGCGTACACGACGTTCGAGTTGTGCGGCGACACGATGATCGGGAACGTCCACTGGAAGCGGTACTTGATGTCCTTGGCCGGATGGCCCATCGGGTTGTCCGGCCACGGGTTCACGTTGCGCGTGATCCCCGTGCGCAGGTCCTTGCGCGTGAGCAGGTTCCCGTAGCTGCCCGCGTACACGATGTTCGGCTGGTCCGCGCGCGCCGCGATCCACCCGCTCTCGCCGCCGCCCGCCTCCTCCCAGTCGCCGATGTCCAGCGCGCCGCGGCTCGGCCCGCACATCGTCGAGTTGTCCTGCTGCGCGCCGCACACGTGGTACGGAAAGTCCGTCGTCGCGATCACGTGGTAGAACTGCCCCGTGGCGTAGTCCTCCTCCGTCCACGTCTTGCCGCCGTCCGTGCTGACTTCCGCACCGCCGTCATCCGTCTCGATCATGCGGTTCGGGTCGTTCGGCGCGATCCACAGGTGGTGCGAGTCGCCGTGCTGCATGCCGCGCACCGCCTTGAACGTCTTGCCGCCGTCGGTGGACTTCTGGAAGGACACGTTGTTGATGTACACGACATTCGTGTCCTTGGGGTCGGCGTGGACCTTCATGTAGTACCACGCCCGCTGCTTGATCTCGTTCTCGCCGTTCACGAAGTGCCACGTCGCGCCGCCGTCGCTCGACTTGTAGAGGCCGCCCTGCTTCGCCTCGATCAGCGCCCACACGATGTGCGGGTTCGCCGGCGACACGTCCAGGCCGCTGTTCCCCCACATGCCCGTGGGCAGGCCGGGGTTGTGCGTGATCTCCGTCCAGTGGTCGCCGCCGTCGGTGGACTTGTACAGCGAGCCGCCTGCGCCGCCCGACGAGAACGTCCACGGCAGGCGATACGCCTGCCAGAAGCTCGCGTACAGCGTATTCGGGTCGCTCGGGTCCATCACCAGGTCGGCCACGCCCGTGGAGTCGTTGCGGAACAGCACGCGCTCCCACGTCTTGCCGCCGTCCTTGCTGCGGTACACGCCGCGCGTGTTGTGCGGCGCCCACAGGTGGCCGAACACGCCCACGTACACCAGGTCCGGGTTCGTCGGGTT
>DASZRI010000145.1:0-6754 GCA_035549215.1 Gemmatimonadaceae bacterium
AGCGTGGGCGCGATGGTGAAGCCGACATACTTCGGGATGTTGTACAGCACCACCGGCACCGGGCTCTCATCGGCCACACGATGGAAGTGGTCCAGCAGCGCGCGCGCGGTCATCGCACTCGTGTAGTAGTGCGGCGAGACGACCAGCACCGCGTCCGCCCCCGCCGCCGCGGCCTGCTGCGCCAGGCGCACCGTCGCGCGCGTGGACTCCACGCCCACGCCCGCCAGCAGCAGCCGGTCGGACGGCACCTCGCGCCGCGCGGCCTCCACCAGCCGGATGCGCTCGACATCGTCGAGCAGTGCGGCCTCACCCGTGGAGCCGGCCACGACCACGCCGTGCAGCCCGGCCGTCATGTGCGCCCGCACGTTGTGCGTGAACGCGTTGATGTTCACGTCGCCCAGCGCCGACTGGAACGGCGTGACGACAGGCCCCAGGACGCCGCGGAGTTCCATCACTGCTGCCCCATGAAGTCGAACGCGCCGCCGCCCTGGATGCCGTCCAGCGACGGGCCGCTGCCCGACACCGCGCCCGGCTCTTCCGGCGGGATGCTGGCCGCCTGTACCGACTGCGACAGCCGCCCGAACATGCGCAGCTTGAGCTCGAAGTCCGACGGGTTCGTGGACGCGGCCATCGCCGTCTCGAACATCACTTCCTTGGCGTGCACCAGGTCGGCCAGGTGCTGGTCGAAGGTCTGCATGCCGTACTGCTCGCGCCCGGCCTCGATGTAGTCGCGGATCTCGCCGATGCGCTTGCCGTCGGCGATCATGTCGCGCACCGCCGGCGTCACGATCAGCACCTCGGCCGCCACCGCACGCCCGTTGCCGTCGCGCCGCGGCAGCAGCCGCTGCGACACCACCGCGTGCAGCGACTCCGCCAGGCGGATGCGCACCACTTCCTGCTCCTCGGGAGGGAACATCGCCATGATGCGCAGGATCGTGCTCTGCGCGTCCGGCGTGTGCAGCGTCGAGATCAGCAGGTGGCCCGTCTCCGCCGCCTTCATCGCCGTGTCGATCGTCTCCGCGTCGCGCAGCTCGCCGATCATGATCACGTCGGGATCCTGGCGCAGCGCCGCACGCAGCCCCATCTTGAAGTCGCTCGTGTCCGAGCCGATCTCGCGCTGCGTGATGGACGAGTTGATGTCCTGGTGCAGGAACTCGATCGGGTTCTCGAGTGTCAGGATGTGGCGGTTCTCGTGGCGGTTGATGTAGTTCACCAGCGCCGCCATCGTGCTCGACTTGCCCGAGCCCGTCACGCCGGTCACCAGCACCATCCCGCGCTCGGCCTGCGCCACCTTCGCCAGCACGGGCGGCAGCCGCAGCTTGTCGAACGTCGGCACCTCGAACGGGATCACGCGCATCACGATCATGAAGCTCGACCGCTGCCGCAGGATGTTCACGCGGAAGCGACCCACCCCCGGCGCGGCCCACGAGCAGTCGTAGTCCATGATCTTGTCGATGCGCGCCTTGTCATCGTCGTTGCTCATGAGGTGCAGCGCGATGGCACGCGTCTGCTCCGGCGTCAGCGCCTGCTTGGTCAGCGGCACCAGCTTGCCATGGATGCGCGCCCGGAACACGTCCCCCGCCTTGATGTGCAGGTCCGACGCCCCGCGATCCACTGCTGCCTTGATGATCTTTTCCATGGCTCAGTAACCCGCCTGCTTGTCCACGACGTTTCGCATCGCCTCGCCCCGCACGTACCGCCCCCAGTTGTCCAGGAACAGCGCCAGCTGCCGAGGCCAGAACCGCGCCGGCGACACGCCGGACACGTGAGGGGTGAGCACAGCCGACCGAAGGTGCCACAGCGGACTGTCGGATGCTAGGGGCTCCCGCTCGAAAACGTCGAGCACCGCGCCCCGCAGCCGGCCCGACGCCAGCCGCTCCGCCAGCGCCCGCTCGTCCACCAGCGTGCCGCGGGCCACGTTGACCAGGATCGCGTGCCGCGGCAGCAGGTCCAGCCGCTCCGCCGTCAGCAGCCCCGCGGTCTCGCGGGTCATCGGGGCGGCAATCACCACCACGTCCGCCTGCGGCAGTTCGGCGTCCAGCTCCCCAAGCCCCACCACTCGGCTAAATCCTTGTGGAGGGCCAAGTTCCGGACGGCGACGAATGCCGACGCAGGTGGCGCCCAGCGCCGAGCAGCGGATCGCGACCTCGGTGCCGATCCCCCCGGCCCCGATCACCAGCACCCGGCAGTCCGCCACTTCGCCCAACGGATTGTCCGCAGCGACGAAGAAATGCTTGTCCCAGCGGGCCTGGCGCTGCTGGTCCAGGGCGACGTCGAATCCCCTCAGGAAGTGCAGGATCCCCGCCAGCACGTGCTCGGCAATCGGGGGCGCGTGGATCCCCGCCGAGTTCGTGAGGATGACGTCGCTGGCCAGCATCTCGGGAAAGAGCGCGCTGCCCACGCCCGCAGTCGCCGTGTGGATCCAGCGGAGCTTCCGCGCCTCGAGGAAGAGCGCGCGCGACATCCCGAAGCCGACGTATGCCTCTGCGTCGCGGATCGCCTCGCGCACCTCCGCGCTGGGCTCGCGCCCGCCGTCGCCGTCGCTCACGGTGGACGCGCGCACCACATGGACCCGCCACCCCGGCGGCGTCGCCTCGAGGATCGTGCGCTCGCCCTCCGGCTTCAGCGCCCAGTTCCGGGACGTGGCCGCGAGGTCGACGACCAGCAGCCGCCCGGCGTCAGTCGAGGTGGACGCCGTAGACATCGTCGCGCTTGAGGAGCATGTCGTGCACCACCTCGTACTGCCGCGCCGGGCCCGACAGCTTGAGCTCGAACGTGCGATCCTCGGCGTGGTCGAACACCTGGTGCCCGACGATGCGGATGCCCGCCGCGTGCAGCACGGTGGCGACTTCGTTCAGGTCGGTCCCGGGCCGCGCACGGACGGTGGCGCTCACCACGCGGCGCATGCGGCGCACCCAGCGCTCCAGCGGCGTGAGCCCGGTGAGCACGACCATCACGAGCGCGCCCGCGCCCAGGCCGGCGACGAAGAACCCCGCGCCCACCGCCGATCCGATGGCCGCCACGACCCAGATCGTGGCCGCCGACGTGAGGCCGATGATCGTGCCGCGCGCCTGCATGATCGTGCCGGCGCCCAGGAACCCCACGCCGGTGACGATCTGCGCCGCGATGCGCGTCGTGTCGCCGTAGGGGGCGCCCGTCGTGGCGTAGCCCACCTCCGCCACCGCGATGGAGAGGTGCATGAACAGCGCCGCCCCCACGCAGATAAGGATGTTGGTCCGCAGCCCGGCGGGCTTGCCCGCCACCTCGCGCTCCAGCCCGATGGCCCCGCCCAGCAGGACAGCGACCAGCAGCTTGGCCAGCAGGCCGACTTCCAGGGCCCCCATCAGCGCTTGCATCAGTCGAGTCCCATGCGCTCCCGCACGTCCTTCATGGTCTGCTTCGCGATCGCGCGGCATGCGCCGGCGCCAGCGCTGAGCACGTCGTCCACGAGCTGCGGCGTCGCCTCCAGTTCCTCGGCACGCCGGCGGATCGGCGTGAGCTCGGCATCGATCGAGTCCAGCAGCACCTGCTTGCAGTCGATGCACCCCCACCCCGCGCTGGTGCACTGCTGGTACACATGCTTCACCGTGTCGGGCGGGCTGAACGCCTCATGCAGGCGGTAGATGTTGCATACCTCGGGGTGCCCCGGGTCGCTGCGCTTCACGCGCGCGGGATCGGTCACCGCCGGGCGCAGCTTCACCCAGATCTGCTCGCGCGTCTCGAGCAGGCCGATCGTGTTCCCCAGCGACTTGGACATCTTGGCCTGGCCGTCGAGCCCCATGATGCGGCGCGTCGGCGCCAGCACGGGCTGCGGCTCGGGAAAGTAATCGTCGCCGCCGGCGAACATCGCGTTCCACCGCCGCGCGATCACGCGCGAGAGCTCCAGGTGCTGCAACTGGTCCTCGCCCACCGGCACCAGGTCCGCGCGGTACAGCAGGATGTCCGCCGCCTGCAGCACGGGATAGTTGAGCAGCCCCGCGGCCACGCTCTCCTGCCGCTGCGACTTGTCCTTGAACTGCGTCTGGCGCTCCAGCTCGCCCAGCGGCGTGATGGTGTTGAAGATCCACTGGAGTTCCGTATGTTCCGGAACGGCCGACTGGACGAACAGCGTCGCGACGCTGGGGTCGATTCCCGCCGCCAGCAGCGATCGCGCCATCTCGCGCCGGCGGACGCGGAGCTGCTCCGGTTCGTACGGCACGGTGATCGCGTGGTAATCCACCACGCAGACGATGGTCGGGTGCTCGTGCTGGAGCCGGACCCAGTTCTTCACCGCGCCCAGGTAGTTTCCAATATGCAGCTCGCCCGAGGGCTGGATTCCACTGAAGATTCGAGGCATCGCGTGAAGGTATGAGCGGGCCAGAGCGGTCGCAAGCAACGGAAGCGCCGGGTGTTCCGCACGCCGAGCGCCGTGCGCTGCTCGCCACGTGCGTGGCGGCGGCCGCGCGCGGCGCCGAGGTGGTGCGCGCCGGCGCCGCCGATCGCGCGGGGCTTGCGTGGGAGGCCAAGTCCCCCGCCGACTTCGTGAGCGAGGTGGACCGCGCGTCCGAGCACGTGATCGCCACCATCGTGCGCGAGCGGCATCCCGATGCGCGGATGGTCGGCGAGGAGCTGTCGCCCGACGCCGCCGCCGACCTGCGCGGCCTGGCGTTCATCGCCGACCCGCTCGACGGGACCACGAACTTCCTGCACGGCTTCCCCTGGTACGCCGTGTCGGTCGGCGCGGCGGTGGACGGCGCGCTCGTGGCCGGCGCGGTGGTGAACGTGCCCACCGGCGAGCTGTTCACCGCCACGGCAAGCGACGGCGCGCGCCGCAACGGTGAGCCGATCCGCGTGTCCACGGAGACGGACCCCGCGCGCTCGCTCCTCGGCACGGGATTCCCCTTCAAGCACCGGGAGCACATCGGCACGTACCTGGAGTCGCTGCCGCGCCTGATGCGCGCGACAGCGGGCATCCGCCGCCCGGGCGCCGCCGCGCTGGACCTCACGGACGTCGCGTGCGGCCGCTTCGAGGCGTTCTGGGAGCTCATGCTCGCGCCCTGGGACATCGCGGCGGGCACGCTCATCGTGCGCGAGGCCGGCGGGCTCGTCACCGACCTGGAAGGACGCCCGGCGCCCGTGGCGCACGGGCCGATCGTCGCGGGGAATCCCGCCATGCACGCGTGGCTGCTGGAGCAGCTCCGCGCTCCTCATTCCTCCTGACCCCTCCCGTCCATGCGACTGGTCGAGTGTGTTCCGAACTTCTCCGAGGGCCGGCGGCCCGAGGTCGTGCAGGCCATCCGCGACGCGATTGCCGCCGTCTCCGGGGTGCACGTGCTGGACGTGTCGTCCGACGCGTCGCACAACCGCAGCGTGGTCACCTTCGTCGCGCCGCTGGACGCCGCCGTGGATGCGGCCTTCGCCGGCATCCGCGAGGCCCGCAAGCGCATCGACCTCACGCAGCACCAGGGCGAGCACCCGCGCATCGGCGCCACCGACGTCGTGCCGTTCATCCCGCTCGAGGGCACGAGCATGGATGACTGCATCGGGCTGGCGCGTGCGCTGGGCGAGCACGTGGGCCGCGAGCTGGAGATCCCCGTCTTCCTGTATGAGCGCGCCGCCACCGGCCCCGAGCGCGAGAACCTGGCCGACATCCGCCGCGGCGAGTTCGAGGCCATGCGCACGGAGATCGGCACGTCGCCGGTGCGTACGCCGGACTTCGGCCCCGCGCGCGTGCACCCGACGGCGGGCGCCACGGCCATCGGCGCCCGCCCGTTCCTGGTCGCGTACAACGTGTACCTGGGCGACGCCCGCAACGTCCCCGTCGCCAAGGACGTCGCCAGGGCCGTGCGCGGCTCCTCCGGCGGCCTGCGCTACGTGAAGGCGCTCGGCCTCGAGGTGGACGGGCAGGCGCAGGTGTCCATGAACCTCGTGGACACCGAAAAGACGCCGCTGCACCGCGCGTTCGACATGGTGAAGATGGAGGCCGAGGCGCGCGGCGTGTCGCCCACGTGGAGCGAGATCGTGGGGCTCGTGCCCGAGCGCGCGCTGTTCGAGGCCGCCGCGCGCCACATCCAGCTCCGCGGCTTCTCGCCGGACCTCGTGCTCGAGCGCAAGGTGCGCGACGCCGTGTCGGGCGGTATCTCGCTGGCCGGGTTCGTCGGCGCCGTGGCGTCGTCGTCGCCGACGCCGGGCGGCGGCAGCGCCGCGGCGCACGCCGGTGCGCTGGGCGCCGCCCTCGCGCAGATGGTCGCGGGGCTCACCGTCGGCCGCAAGAAGTACGCGGCCGTGGACGCGGAGATGCGCGAGGTGGCGCAGCAGGCCGCCGCGCTGGTGACGGAGCTGTCCGCACTCGTCGAGCGGGACGCGGGGGCCTACACCACCGTGTCGGCCGCGTACAAGCTGCCCAGGGACACCGACGCGCAGGCCGCTGCACGCGACGCGGCGATCACCGAGGCGTTGCTCGGCGCGTCCAGCGTGCCCCTGGAGAGCGCGCGGGCGTGCGTGAAGGTCTGCGAGCTCGCCCTGGTCGTCGCGCAGAAGGGCAACGCCAACGCCGTGTCCGACGCCGGCGTCGCCGCGCTGCTCGGCGAGGCCGCATGCCGCGCCGCCGCCTACAACGTGCGGATCAACGTCGCCGCGCTGTCCGACAAGTCGCGCGGCGCAGCGCTGGTGCAGGAAGCGCGCGAGCTCGTGGCCCGCGCGCACGACCTGGCGTCGCTGGCCCCCACCGCGGGGGGGGCGGCCCTCGGCGCCGGAGCCCCAGCGCGACAGCGCG
>DASZRI010000146.1:0-2445 GCA_035549215.1 Gemmatimonadaceae bacterium
CTGGGGGCAGGACCGCGTGCGCGAGCTCGTGCAGCGCCAGCTGGCCTCGGGCATCCACGGCCGGCTGTACGTCGGGCGCATCAGCGGCAGCTTCCTGAACGGCATCACGATCGACTCGCTGGAGATCCGCGACCCCGAGGACTCCGTGTTCGTGAGCACCGGGCGCGTGTCCGTCGCGTACGACCCGCGCGACCTGATGGACAAGCGCGTCCTGATCCAGCGCGTGGACGTGGAGCATCCGTTCGTCCACCTGCGCCAGCACGAGAACTGGCAGTGGAACTTCCGCGAGGTGTTCGCGGGCGGCGGCCCCAGCGGGCCGCGCACGCCGGGCACGCACTTCGGCGACTTCGTCGTGCTCGACTCGGTGCACGTGCGCGACGCGACCTTCATGCTCACGCTGCCGTGGCACCCGGACGACTCGCTGCGTGCCGCCAGGCGCGACAGCGCCATCCGCTTCGAGCTCTCGCGCCCGGACAAGGAGATCCGCCGCCGCCGCGACGGCTTCGCGCGCACCTGGCGGTGGACGCAGGTATCCGCCGTGCTGCCGCGGGTGCGCCTGTCCGATCCCGATTCCGCCGGGCGCACGTTCGCCATTGACACGCTGGCCGCCGACGAGCGGGACCCGCCGTTCAGCTTCCGCAACGTGCGCGGCACGCTGCGCAACCTGGGCGACTCCATCTGGGTGGACGTCGCGCACTTCGACCTGCCCGGCTCCACGGGCAAGGGACGCGGCAAGATCTGGTGGGGCAGCGACCTGCCGGTGCGCTACGCGCTGCACATCATCGGCGACTCGGTGTCGCTTGCCGACGTGCACTGGGTGTACCCCACGCTGCCCGCGAAGGGCGGCGGGTCCATGCTGCTGGACATCGAGAACGAGAAGGACCTCAACATCATGGACTACCGCCTCACGAACATGGACGTTCGTGCGGCGCGCTCGCACCTGAAGGGCGACATGACGTTCGCGGTCGGCGGGCCCGTGCTTGCCGTGAAGGACGTGAAGCTCACCGCGGACCCCGTGGACTTCGAGCTGCTGCGCACCCTGAACGGCAAGCCGTTTCCGGTGGACTGGCAGGGGGCAGCCACCGGCACGGTGCGCGCACGCGGCGGCCCGCTCACCGACTTCGTGGTCGATGACGCCGCGCTCACCTTCCGCGACGCGCACGTCCCGGGCGCGGTGAGCCAGGTGGCCGGCGACGGCGGGCTCGACATCCTGAACCCGGCGTTCACGGCGTTCCACGGCTTCAACGTCCGCGCGCAGCGCGTGGACCTCCGCACCATCGAGTACCTGTACCCCAACTTCCCGCGGCTCGGCGGCTTCATCTCGGGCACGGCGACGCTCGACTCGTCGTGGCTCGACGTGCGCTTCTCCGACGCCGACGTCACGCACTCGGACGGGGACGCGCCGCCGTCGCGCATCACCGGCGACGGGCGCGTGACCTACGGCGAGCAGTTCATGCGGTACGACCTGGACGTGCAGGCGGACTCGCTGTCGCTCACCGACCTGCGGCAGTCGTACCCGAAGCTGCCGTTCAGGGGCATGGTCGCCGGGCCGGTGCGCGTGCAGGGCACGCTGGACAGCCTGCAGCTCGACGCGTCGCTCTCCGGCCCCGCGGGTTCGCTCACCTTCGCCGGCATGCTGGATGCCTTCCCGGCGGACGTCGGCGCGCACGGCCGCGGCCGCTTCGCGGGGCTCGACGTCGCGCAATTGCTGGCGCGGGACAGCATCCCCGCCGGCTCGCTCACCGGCGCGTACACCGTGGACGTGCAGGGCGACTCGCTCACGACCATGCACGGCACGGCGACGCTCGCACTCGACCGCTCGACCTTCGATCGCGTGCGCATCTTCCCGTCGCGCGCGCACGTCCGCCTTGCCGATGCCCGCGTGCACGTGGACACGCTGGAGGTCGAGTCGTCCGCCGGCGCCCTCAGCATGACCGGCGCCCTCGGGCTGCGCGCGGACACCCGCGACTCGCTGCGCTACATCGCCATCGCCGACTCGCTCGGCGGGCTGCGCCCGTTCCTCGAGACGCGCACGGCGCAGCTCACCGGGCACCCCGACTCCCTGGCCGGCACCATCTCGGTGTCCGGCGTCGTGAGCGGCAGCATCGACACGATCGACGTCTCGGGCACGGCGCTGGGCACGAGCGTCTACATGAACAAGGACCGCGGGCGCAGCCTGCGCGGCAGCCTCGCGCTGCACGATGTCCTGCGCGAGCCGCGCGGCGTCGTGGCCATCGAGCTCGACACCCTCGTGCTCGCCGGCATCCGCGTGGATACGATCGGCGCGCGCGTGCGGCTCGCCGGGCGCCGGGCGGGGCACTTCGAGCTCGGGACGCTCACGGACAACGGCGTTTCCTTCGGGGCCGACGGCCGCCTCTCGCTGGACAGCGGCGCTACCAACCTCGTCGTCGAGCACGTGGCGCTGAACGCCGGCGGCGACACGTG
>DASZRI010000147.1:0-6974 GCA_035549215.1 Gemmatimonadaceae bacterium
AGGTCGCGCACCCCGGCTTCGCGCGTGTAGTCGCGCAGGATCGCCGGCAGCGCGTCCGGCTCCCACGTCACGCTCGCGGGCGCGATGCCGTGCGCCGCGAGCTGGCGCGGCGCCAGGAACTGCCGTGCGATGGCCAGCTTCTCCTGGTCCAGGTAGCCCGGCAGCCGGATGATCTCCATGCGGTCGCGCAGCGGCTCGGGGATCTGCGGCAGGTAGTTGGCCGTCGTCAGGAACAGCACCTGCGACAGGTCGTAGTCCACCTCGAGGTAATGGTCGTTGAACGCGCGGTTCTGCTCGGGATCGAGCACCTCGAGCAGCGCCGCCGCGGGATCGCCGCGATGGTCCATCCCGAGCTTGTCCACCTCGTCCAGCAGGATCACCGGGTTCACCACCTCGGCGCGGCGCATCGCCTGGATCACGCGTCCCGGCATCGAGCCGATGTACGTGCGCCGGTGCCCGCGGATCTCCGCCTCGTCGCGCACGCCGCCCAGCGACATGCGCACGAACTTGCGCCCCAGCGCACGCGCCACCGACCGCCCCAGGGACGTCTTGCCCACGCCCGGCGGCCCCACCAGGCAGAGGATCGGCCCATCCATGCGCCCCACCAGCGACAGCACGCCGATGTAGTCCAGGATGCGCTCCTTCACCTCCTCCAGCCCGTAGTGGTCCTCGTCCAGCACGCGGCGCGCATGCGCCACGTCCAGCACGTCGTCCGTGCGCTCGGTCCACGGCAGGTTGAGCAGCCAGTCCACGAAGTTGCGCGACACCGCGCTCTCCGGCGACAGCGGCGACATGCGCCGCAGCTTGCGCAACTCGCGCAGCGCGCGCGCCTTCACCGGCTCCGGCATCGGCTTGCGGCCGACCTGCGCCTCCAGCTCGCTCAGGTCGTCGTCATCCTGGCCCAGCTCGCGGTGGATGGCCTTGAGCTGCTCCTGCAGGTAGAACTCGCGCTGGTTCTGGAACAGCGAGCCGCGCACGTCCTGCTCGATCTTCTGCTCCAGGCCCAGCAGCTCGATCTCCGACGCCAGCGTGGAGGACAGGAGCTGCAGCAGCGCGTCCAGCGTCGGCGCGGCCAGCAGCCCCTGCCGCACGTCCTGCCGCGCCACGATGTGCGCGGCGATGCCGTACGCCTGGCGCGCCGGCGTCGTCGCGCCCTGGATGATGGTCACCAGCTCGGCCGGTATGCGCCGCTGCAGCGACGCGTACTCCTCGAACTGCGACACGACGCGGCGCGCCAGCGCCTCCGTCTGCGGCGTCGCTGCGGTCTCGTCGGCCTGCGGCGCGGCCAGCACGGCCCGCAGCCCGTCGCCCGACGGCACGTACCGCGCGACCTTCGCCCGCGCGATGCCCTCCACCAGCACCCGCGTCACGCCATTCGGCTGGCGGGACACCTGGAGCAGGCGCGCCACCGTGCCCACGCGGTGCAGGTCGGCCGCCGCGGGCTCCTCCACCTCGCCGTCGCGCTGGGCCACGAGCAGCACGTAGCCATCGTGCGCCGGGCCGGACTGGGCGACGGCGGCCAGCGAACCCGGCCGCCCCACCATCAGCGGCATGACGACATACGGGAAGAACACCACGTCGCGCAGCGGCAGCACGGGCAGGCGGTCACCCACCGCGAACTGCTCGGCGTCTCGGAGGAACACGGGCATGGCTGAAAGCTAACGCCGGCGGGGCAGGGGCGGGTGATCCCTTACGCCGGGCGCGCCGTCCGCCACGGCCCGCCGGGCGCCCGAAAACGACAACGGGCGCCTCGCGGCGCCCGTTCGTTCATCCGTTACGCTTCCTTCTTCTTGCGCTGCGGCGCGATCTCCAGCAGCGGCGGCGTGCCCTTGGTGACCGCCGGCTCCGTGAGCTTGACTTCCACCACGTCCTCGCGCGTCGGCAGGTCGAACATCACGTCGGTGAGGATCTCCTCCAGGATCGCGCGCAGGCCGCGCGCGCCCGTGCCGCGCTTCAGCGCCTTCTGCGCGATGGCGCGCAGCGCCGAGTCCTCGAACGTGAGCTTTACCTCCTCGAGCTCGAACAGCTTGGTGTACTGCTTGGTGAGCGCGTTCTTCGGCTCCTTCAGGATGCGCACCAGCGCGTCCTCGTCCAGCGCGTCCAGCGCCACGCTCACCGGCAGGCGGCCCACCAGCTCGGGGATCAGCCCGTAGCGCAGCAGGTCGTCCGGCTCCACCTCGGCGAACGGCGTCTTGCTCGAGCCCATGCTCCCCGGGCGGGCGTCGTCGCCGGCAAAGCCGATCTGCCGCTTGCCCGTGCGCGCCTCGATGATCTTCTCGAGCCCGTCGAATGCGCCGCCGCAGATGAACAGGATGTCCTTCGTGTTGATCTGGATGTACTCCTGCTGCGGGTGCTTGCGGCCGCCCTGCGGCGGCACGCTGGCCACCGTGCCCTCGAGGATCTTGAGCAGCGCCTGCTGCACGCCCTCGCCGCTCACGTCGCGCGTGATGCTCGGGTTCTCGCTCTTGCGCGCGATCTTGTCGATCTCGTCGATGTAGACGATGCCGCGCTCGCACTCGGCCACGTTGAAGTCGCCCGCCTGCAGCAGCCGCACGAGGATGTTCTCCACGTCCTCGCCCACGTAGCCCGCCTCGGTGAGCGTCGTCGCGTCGGCGATCGTGAACGGCACGTCCAGGATGCGCGCCAGCGTCTGTGCCAGCAGCGTCTTGCCCACGCCCGTCGGGCCCATGAGCAGGATGTTGGACTTGTCCAGCTCCACGTCGTCGTCGCGCAGCGACGCCGAGTTGATCCGCTTGTAGTGGTTGTACACGGCCACGGAGAGCGCCTTCTTGGCCTTCTCCTGCCCGATCACGTACTGGTCCAGGACGTCCTTGATCTCCTGCGGCGTCGGGACCTGCGTGATCGCCTCGGCAACCTCGCGCTCCTCGTCCTCCGCCAGGATCTCGTTGCAGAGGGCGATGCACTCGTTGCAGATGTAGACCGACGGGCCGGAAATGAACTTCCGGACCGAGTCCTTGGACTTGCCGCAGAACGAGCAGCGGAGGTGTTTGTCGTGAGACATGCGGGTCACTCAGGTCTTCCTGGAGTACACTGCGCCGGCCAGGCCGGCTGATTCACGATACATACCGTGCGCGCGGACGGTCAAGCAAGAGACGACCGAGGCTCGTGAAGGTTTTCACGAGCCCCGTCCGTCACCGTCGCGCCCGTCGCGCAGGTGTATTCACTGCTTGCAGATAGCGCCGCGTGGCAGCCACGCGCCAGCGGGGGTTCGCCTACTTCGTGTCCGAGGTCACCGGCACCGCGGCGTCGCCCATCTCCACGCGGTTCGTGATCACGTGGTCCACGAGCCCGTAGTCGCGCGCTTCCTCCGCCGACATGAACCGGTCGCGGTCGGTGTCCTTCTCGATCTGCTCGATGGTCTGCCCGCTGTGCCGCGCCATCAGCTCGTTGAGCTTCGAGCGCAGGTACAGGATCTCCTTCGCCTGGATCTCGATGTCCGACGCCGTGCCGCCCCCGCCCGACTGCGACGGCTGGTGGATCATCACGCGCGCGTGCGGCAGCGCGTAGCGCTTGCCCTTCTTGCCGGCGGTGAGCAGGAACGCGCCCATGCTCGCCGCCATGCCCATGCAGATCGTGCTCACCGGCGAGCGCAGGTGCTGCATGGTGTCGTAGATCGCGAGCCCCGCCGACACGCTGCCGCCCGGCGAGTTGATGTACAGGTGGATGTCGCGGTCCGGGTTGTCCGCGTCCAGGAACAGCATCTGCGCGATGATGATGTTCGCCACGTCATCGTTCACCGGCGTGCCGAGGAAGATGATGCGGTCCATCAGCAGCCGCGAGAAGATGTCGTAGCTGCGCTCGCCGCGGCTGGACCGCTCGATGACGTACGGAGGATAGATCGTTGCCATGGGTTCCACGATTCGGTTGCTCATGCGACGGTGTTCCTCTCCAGCAGCCACGCGAAGACCTTGTCCTCGGTGATGCTGCGCTCGATTTCCTTCAGGCGGCCGGCCTTCTGCAGCGACGCGTACACCTGCCCGGGCTCGACGCCGCGATTCTTCGCCACCTCGGCGACGCGGTCGTCCACGTCCGCCTCCGATGCCGCCAGCTTCTCGCGCTCGGCCAGCGTGTCGATCACCAGGTCGCGGCGGACCTGGCGCTCCGCCACCGGCGCGAACTCGCCCGCAAAGCGCTCCTTCTCGTCTTCCGGCACCTGGTACACCTGCAGGTACGCCTCGATCATCTGGCGCACCCAGCTCGGCGGCACGTCAAACGGGTTCGCCGCCACCACCTGGTCGATGAGCTGCTGCCGCACCGCCGCGTCGGCCTCGCGCTTGGCATGCTCCTCCAGGTCCGTCCGCACCGCGGTGCGCAGCGCCTCGAGGGACTCGAAGTCCCCCACCTCGCGCGCGAATGCGTCGTCCAGCGCGGGCAGCGACTTCCGCTTCACGTCCTGCAGCTCCACGCGCACCGGCTTCGTCTTGCCACGCTGCGACTCGTCCGGGAAGTCATCCGGCCAGCGCACCGGGCGCTCCGCCGACTGCGACGGCGAGAGCTCCATGATCAGCTCCTCGACGCCGGCAATCGCCTGCCCCGCGCCGAGCTCGATCGTGTACTCGCGCCCCTCGGGGATCTCGCTCCCGTCCTCCGCGGTGGCCAGCAGCACGCGCACCTGGTCGCCCGGCATCGGCTTCTCGAGCACCGGCGTCCACGTGGCGCGCTGCTCGCGAAGCTGCTCCAGCTGCTCGGCCACCGCCTCGTCCGTGATCGGGGTGGAGGGACGCTGCACGCTGAAGCCGTCCACGCGGGCCAGCGTGATCTCCGGGCGCACCTCCAGGTGCAGCTCGAACGTCATCGGCTGCCCATCCTCGAACTTCAGGTCGTGGATGTGCGGCTGCGACGCGACCTTGAGCTGCTCCTTGTCCATGACCTGCTGGAAGGCTTCCTGGACCAGCCGCTCGATGACTTCCTGGCGAATGGCGTCCTTGAAGCGCTTCTGGACCAGCGCCGCCGGGGCCTTGCCCGGGCGGAATCCGGGAAGCCGGACGCTGGAGGCATAGCGCCGGGCAGTCTTGGCCTCGGCGTCGCGCACCGCGTCGGCGGGCACGGAAACGGCGAGGAGTCGCTCGACCCCGTCGCTCTTCTTGGTCGTGATCTGGATGTCCATGATGGCTGACAGGTACCCGAAGATGCGGCGCGAGCCCGGCCCCTCGGGACCCGGGGCGGGCTCGCCGGCTTTCTCTATGGGAAGAAAGCTAACGGGTGCGACAAAACCGTCCTAGGTGGACGGCGGGGGGTGGGCGGAGGCCGGGGCGCCCCGCGAAGGCGGGGCGGAAACCGGCGCCAGCAGGCCGATCAGTGCGAGAGGGGGGAGTCGAACCCCCACGCCTTGCGGCGCAGGATCCTAAGTCCTGTGCGTCTGCCAGTTTCGCCACTCTCGCGGTGACTGCAAGGTACGCAGGACCGAGGAAAAGCGCAGGACCGAAAACTGCGCAGGGCCGGGAACTGCGCAGGGCCGAAACCTGCGGGGGAAAGGGAAGGGGCCGGCTTTCGCCGGCCCCGAACCACATCGACTGCAAACCGAATCAGCCGCGAACCGCGAGCCGCCCGGTCAACCTCACCCAACCTCACCGCACCTGGATGTTCACCAGCCGCGTGTTCTGCGCACGCATGTTGTACACCAGGAGCTGCAGCACGTCGCCCTTCTTCACCCCGGCCACCGCCGCGTCCAGGTCCGCCGTGCTGCGGATGTCCGCGCGCTTCGGGTACTGCTCGCGCACGATGATGTCATCGTTCGGCGCGAGGCCGGTCGAGTTGGGCTGCGACGGGTCCACGCGCGCCGGGCCACTCGGGTCCACGCTCGTCACCAGCAGCCCGCGTCGCCACTCCGCCGGCACGTTCGACGCATCGCGCACGGCCGAGCCCAGGGGCGCCACGTCGATGCCCAGCCGCGTGGATGCCTTGCCCGCCGTCGCCGCGTCGCTGCTGCCGTCGTCGTTCGACGCCGACGCCACCTGCGAGGCGTTCGGCGGCTCGCCCAGCTTCACCTGCAGCGTCTTCTTCTGCCCGTACCGCATCACGTCGATGGACACCGTCTGGCCCGGCTTGTAGTCGCGGATCATGCGCTGCAGCCCGGCCACGTTCTCCACGTCGTGCCCGTCCACCGCGACGATCACGTCGCCCAGCTCCACGCCGGCGCGCTTGGCCGGGCTCGTGTCCTCATCCGAGAAGCCCTGCACCACCGCGCCGTGGATGTCCTTGAGCCCGGCGATCTTCGCCTGCGACGCATCCACGTCGCCGATGCTCACGCCCAGCACCGCGCGCCGCACCTGCCCGTACTGGATCAGGTCTTCCATCACGCGCCGCGCCAGCGTGATCGGGATCGCGAAGCCGTAGCCCGCGTAGTAGCCCGTGCCGCTCGCGATCGCGCTGTTGATCCCCACCACCTGGCCCTTCAGGTTCACCAGCGGCCCGCCGCTGTTGCCCGGGTTGATCGCGGCATCCGTCTGGATGTAGTCCATGATCGCGTACGGGTTCTGCCCGTTCGGGTTGAGCAGCCCCTGGAGCTGGCGCCCCTTGGCGCTCACGATGCCGGCGGTGACGGTGAAGTTGAGCCCGAGCGGATTCCCGATGGCCAGCACCCACGTGCCGATGTGCGCCGTCGTGTCCTCGCCCAACTGCACGGTGGGCAGGTCGTTGGCGTCGATCTTGATCACGGCCACGTCGGTCGTGGAGTCGCGCCCCACCACCCGCGCGGGGAACACGCGACGGTCGAGCAGCGTCACCATCAGGCGATCCGCGCCCGCCACCACGTGGTTGTTCGTCAGGATGTAGCCGTCCTTCGAGACGATGAAGCCCGAGCCGCTCGACTCACGCGGTGTGTTGTCGGGCATCTGGAACTGCCGGAAGAAGTCCTCCATGCCCGGCGGCGCGCCCGGGGGGAGCCGCCGCGCCTGCGGGCGCTTGGCCTGCTCCTCGGCCTGGATGGACACCACGGCGGGCCGGACCACGTT
>DASZRI010000148.1:0-2810 GCA_035549215.1 Gemmatimonadaceae bacterium
GGCTGTTCCGTCACGTCTGGCATGGCCTGCTGCCGCACGACGATCTGTGGACCCGGACGCGGTACGCGGCCGTGACGCCGACGCAGCCTCTCCCGGACGGCCTGCCCGCCGAGTTCAGCGTGGCGAAGTTCTACAGCGGCACCGCGCTTCCGTCGGAGCCCTGGATTCGCGAGCGGCTGCGCGCCATGGTTGCTCGCGAAGCGGCCGCGCGCCCCGTCATCGTTCTCGATGCCGGCGTCGCCGTGGACGAGCACGCCGACTACGCCTTCAGCGACGTGCCGAACGTGATCAGCGCCCGCGCCTGGATGACGCCGTCAAACAACCTCGCCGTGCAGTCCGCATTGATTGCGCGCGCGCACCGGTTCCTCAGCACGTGCGGCGGGCTGGCGTGGCTGTCGCCGTTTCTCGGCACCCCTGTCGTCGCCGCGTATGCGGACGATCGGCTGCTCGGTCCGCATCTGTACGCCGTGGGGCAGGTCGTGAAGCGGACGCAGGCGCCTGAATTTCTCGCGCTCGACCTGCGCGCCGAACAGCGGATCGGATCGTGACAGACCTCAGCCAGTCACCGGCGGCCGCGGCGCCGACCTCGGGTCCCACGCGATGGACGGCGGCGTCGTATGTGTACGCCCTCGTCGTCGCGGCGGTGCTCGCGTACTTCCTCTACGGGCTCACCGTCCAGGTGTCCGACAGCTTCGTGAATCTGCTCGAGATTCAGCACGAAACGCTGTGGCAGGCGATGCGCGATCAGGGCATCGCGCACGGCTACCTGCGCCCGCTGCTCTGGGGCCAGTTCAAGATCGTGTACAGCCTGTCGGGCGGCCACTACTACCTCTGGTTCCGGACGATCCAGGTGGTCCAGGTGCTCGTCCTCATCCTGCTGTGCGTGGGGATCATGCGGCCGGCGACGCGGCTCGACGCGGCGCTCGTCCCGGGCGCGCTGGCGGTCCTCGTCGGCAGCCACACCTTCGCGCCCGCCGTTCGCGAAGCCTTCCCGATCAATTCGTTCCTGACGGTCATGATCGGCTGCGCCGCTGCCGCCGCGGTCTCCCTCCAGCCGCGCGCGCGCTGGTGGACCGATGCCTTCGTCATCCTGCTGCTCGTGGGCGCGGCGCTCTCGGTCGAGAGCGGGCTGCTCATCTGGGTGGTGTGCGTCGCGGCGTGGATCGTCGGCGGACGCGGGCTCTCCCGCATCGCGCTGGCGCTCATGACGCTGCTCGTGCTGGCGTATCTGCTGTACCGCTTCGGCGCCGCCGGCGCCGTCGGCGGTCCGGGGCTGAACGAGCGCGCCAGCGGGTTCGGGTTCCACGTGCTCGAGCCGAAGGAGCTCGTCGCTCGCTTCGGCGCGCACCCGGCGTGGTTCTATCTGTACAACGTGGTCGCCTCGTGCCTGACCGTGCTGTTGGCCGAACCGAAGGCGGGCGTGTACGGATTCACCTACCAGGTCACGACCGGGCAGCTGCAGGTGTGGACGGTGGTCTCGGTCGTCTCGTCGGCCGCGGCGACCGGGACGGTCGGATGGTATCTGTGGATGCGGCGCTCGGCCCTGCGCGCGTGGCAGCTCGATCGCGATCTGCGGGTCGTGCTGGTGTTCGCCGCCTTGCTCGCCGCGAACGCGGTCGTGAGCTACCCGTACACGAAGAACATCATCATGAGCCCGGCCGGCGTGCTCTTCGCGCCGGCGGTGTTCGTCGCGGCACGAGCGGTCCTCGCGGGCGCTGCGCCGCGGCGGCACGCGCTCGCGATGGCACTCGTCCTGGTGCTGAACGCCGGCTGGGCGTTTCTGACGATCGGCACGCATTACAACCTGCGGTACACCGCGCGGGAGCAGCGGAATACCTGGGCGCGGATCGACTGGTGGCTCGAACTCCAGGAAATGAAGCTCGACAACCCCGATGCCGTTGCGCTGCGCAACACGCTGCAGCGTGATGCCGTGTTCGACCATCCGACGCCGCCGGAGCCGACGGGGCACTGGACGCAGTGGTTCGGCATCGAATGACACCCGTGCGTGCCGCCTGGTTTGCCGTGCCGCCCGTCGCCGTCACCTGCGCGCTCGTCGCCTTCATCGTGGCGGAGCTGCTCGGTGCGCACCCCCTCACCCTCGGACCGCCGCAGAACGCCTCGGAAGCCGTGGCGATGCGCGACTACGCGGCGGTACTGCGGTTCGGCGCGCGACCTGGCGCCCTGGCCCGTGTCGAGATGATTCGCCGGAACGTCATGAACGATCACCGCATGTTCACGACCCCGGCGGAAGCGGCGGTGATGGAGCACGATCGCGACGCGCTCGACCTGCTGGCGGCGCACGGCGGCTGGTCCGACAGCGACCGCGCGCATCTGGCCTGCCTCGCGCGCGACCTGCAGGACGGGGCGTTGGCTGCCCTGTTCGACCCATCCGGCTCGATGGCGTGCGCGAGCGACGACGGGCTCGCGCGCGTGCTTCGACGGCCCTGAGCACGTGACGAGCGACAACAGAGCGGGCGGACGAACGGTGGGCGCGGTCCACGGCCGGCGCGCCGTGGCGCCCGACGCCCCCGAGGAAGTCGAACTGGCCGCGCGCCTGCGGCGCGAGCGCTCGCGCGCGGAGTTGCTCGCCCTCGCCTCTCACCATGCGCTCGGCGACACCGACGACGACGCGAAGATGCGGCGGGCGGCGTGGCGGGCGCTGGCGAAGACCTTCGGCCACGGCGTGCATGTTGGCCGCGGCGCCATGGCGAGGCATCCCGAGACGTTCGAAATCGGGGACGGCGTCTTCATCGGCGAGCAGGCGTTCATCCAGGGGCGCGTCGACGGGCGGTGCGTCATCGGCGCGCACG
>DASZRI010000149.1:0-6825 GCA_035549215.1 Gemmatimonadaceae bacterium
GCGTCGCCGGTGGCGTCGCGGTACGGCACGGTGACCTCCATGCCGTCGCGCGCCACCGTCGTCTCGCGGAACACCTCGCGCGCCTCGCGCTCCAGCTCCGCCGCGCTGCGCGAGTAGCGCGCCGACAGGTGCGTCAGCACCAGGCGCCGCACCCCCGCGCGCGCCGCCACCGTGGCCGCCTCGCGCGCCGTCGAGTGCCCCGTCTCGCGCGCCCGCTCGGCCTCCTCGTCGCCGAACGTCGCCTCGTGCACCAGCAGGTCGGCATCGCGTGCCATCTCCACCGTCGCCTCGCACGGGCGCGTGTCGCCGGTGATCACCACCGTGCGCCCGGGGCGACGCGGCCCCACCAGCTCCGCGGCGTCCACCACGCGGCCATCCGGCAGCGTCACGGGCTCGCCGCGATGGATGCGCCCCCACAGCGGGCCCTCGGGAATCCCCAGTTCGCGCGCGCGCTCGGGATTGAACCGTCCCTTGCGCTCCGGCTCGATCACGGCAAACCCGAGTGACGACGACGGCCCGTGGTCCACGCCGAACGGTACCACCGCGAACTCGGCGTACTCCACGCGCTGGCCGGCCTCCAGGTCCACGATCTCCACGGGGAACGCCACGCGGTCCATGCCGAACTCCACCGCGCGCTTCAGGTGCCGGCTCGCGCCACGCGGGCCGAGCAGCCGCAGCGGGTCCGTGCGCCCCTGCAGGGCCATCGTCCGCATGAGCCCGATGACGCCGATGACGTGGTCCGCGTGGAAGTGCGTGAAGTAGATGTCGCGCAGCGCGAACGACACGCCGTAACGCATCATCTGGCGCTGCGTGCCCTCTCCGCAGTCGAACATCAGCGTCTCGCCCTCGCGCACGAGGGCCAGTGACGCGACGTTGCGTTCCACGGTCGGCCGCGACGCGGCCGTGCCGAGCAGGTGCAGGGAAAGCGACATGGGGACGGAATATAAGGCGCGCGGCCCGGTCAGCCGCGCGACGCCGTCTCCAGCACGCTGCGGAAGCGCGCCTCGTCGATGTTCCCGCCGCTCACGATCGCCGCCGCCGGGAAGGCCAGCGACGCCTTGCGGTGCAGGATCGCGCCCGCCGCCACCGCGCCCGCGCCCTCCACCTTCACGCCGTGGTGCTCGTACAGCCACGCGATGGCCTGCGCGATCTCGTCCTCGGTGAGCAGGACGATGTCGTCCAGCGCGTTGAGCCCGATGTCCAGCGCCTCCTCGTCCACCTGCCCCGCGAGCCCGTCGGCCAGCGTCGGGGTGACCGGGATCTCCACGACGCGCCGCGCGGCCACCGACTTCGCCATCGCCGCCGTCTCGACGCCCTGCGCACCCACGATGCGCACGTCCGGCGCCACGCGCCGCAGCAGCGACGCGCAGCCGCCCAGCAGCCCGCCGCCGCCCACGCAGATCACCACCGTGCGCACGTCCGGCAGGTCGGACAGGATCTCCAGTGCCACCGTGCCCTGGCCGGCCAGCAGCATGTCGCCCAGGCACGGGTTGATGAACGCGCGGCCGTGCGCCTCGCCCCACGCCTTCGCGGCCACCATCGCGGCGTCGTAGTCCGGCTGCGAATCGTCCAGGATCGCGCCCAGCGCGCGGATCCCCGACTTCTTCACCTCGGGCGCCGTGGACGGCACGAAGATCATCGCCGGGACGCCCAGCGACTTCGCGGCGTAGGCCACGCCGAGCCCGTGGTTGCCCGCCGACGACGCCACCACGCCCCGGCGCTGCACCTCCGCCGGCAGCGTGGCCAGCGCGTTCAGCGCGCCGCGCAGCTTGAACGAGCCCGTGACCTGCTCCGTCTCGAGCTTGAGGTACACGTCGCCGCCCGCGATCGCCGACAGCGGCTCGCTGCGCACGAGCGGCGTGCGGCGCACGTGCGGCGCGATGCGCTGTGCCGCGGCCAGCACGTCCACGGCGCGAAGGTCGTTGAACATGCCGGCATGCTACCGGCAGGCGCCCACGACGGCAAGCGGGGCGCCCCCTCGCGTCGTTCAGCCGAACAGCGACGGCTGCGACGCCGCGCCCCACCGCGCCAGGTACGCGTCCAGCTCGTACTTGCTGCGCGCCCGCTCCAGCGACATCGGGCGGATCACGCCCCACACCGGCCGCTCGGCAAAGGGGCGGTCGAACTTCCCGAAGCACCACTGGATGCCGGCCACGCTGTTCGGGTCGCGCCCGTCCAGCGCGTACTTGTCGTTCAGGTGCAGCAGCCACGCCAGCGCGTCGGCGTACGTCGGCGCCCACGTGAGCACCGACTTGCCCCACAGCATCCGCACCACGTTGTGCATCACCCCGGACTGCGCCAGCTCGCGCTGCCCCGCGTTCCACAGGTCGTCGTACGTCCCCGCGTGCTCGAGCTGCTCCAGCGTATACGTGTGCTCGCGCCGGTCGCGCGCGTGCGCCCGCATCGTGGCGTGCACCCACGCCGGCAGCGCGTCCAGCGTCATGGGCCGCGGATTGCGCAGGCAGAAGTTGAATGCCAGCTCGCGCCACGTGACGAGCTGGTCCAGGAACGGTTGCGCCGCCTCGCGCGACACCGCCCGCAGCACGGTGCGCGCCACGCGCGCCGCCGGGATGTGCCCGAAGTGCAGCCACGGGGAGAGGTGGCTCGTCGCCGAGAAGTCGGAGGGATGGCGCCGCCGCTCGTCGTAGCCGTGCAGCCCGTCCTTCACGAACGCGGCCAGCGCCGCGCGCGCGGCCGTTCCGCCACTCGGCAGCGCGGCGCGCGGCACGGCGTGGTCGATCTCGCAGCGCGCGATCTCCGCCGCCAGGTCCGTGCCCGCGAGCTCCAGCCGGTCCACGTCGAGCGACCGCCACACCGCGTCGGGCAGCGCGCGCGACGGGGGCTCGTCGCGCACCGGCTCCAGCGCGAGGTCCAGCACCTTGAACAGCTTGGGCCGGATGGTGCGCGCCGCATACTCCTCCGTGGGCAGCATGCCGCTCGGCACGATCCCGAACGAGTCCACGGCCAGCACGCGACAGTTGACGCGATCCGCGAACCGCTGCGCGCGCGGCAGCACGCCCGCCGTGGGAAAGAGGTCGGTGACCACCAGGCACGCCCGCGCCGCCACGCGGTCCACCACGCGCCGGTCATCGTCGTGACGGCGCCGGAGCACGAACTGGTACGCGTAGCCCGCGTCGTGCGCCGCCTGCGCCAGCTCGCGCGCGCCCTCGAGGATGAAGGCGTGGTGCCGGTCCGAGGCGTGCGGATACGTGGGGTCCAGCCCCTGATGGATGAGCAGCGGACGCCCCAGGCGGTTCGCCTCCAGCGTCGCGAAGCGCAGCGCCCAGTTCTCCTCCAGGCGGTGCGTGGCCTGCATCCAGTACAACACGTACTCGCCGTCGGGCTGCGTGCGCTTCTCGTTGAGCGGCACGACGCGCTGGGCAAGCTGGTCGCGCACGAATTGAGAATCGAGTTTGTGCATCGGCATCAGCGCATCAATCCTGCGGGATGCCCCGAAGTGCCGCCAGCGGCGCCCCCCCCCCGGCTCGCCCGCCGGTCCACGCGCCCCGGCAGCGGCCGCCTCGCCCCCCATCGGCGGGCCCACCGGCATGCGGATTGCAGGTGCGGTACACGGGGGGAAGCAGCGTGGGGGCCGTGTTACCCGACCGGCGTCCCGTGCGTCAACTTGACGTAAGCTGGCCGCCTGACTAGTTTTTCCTCTAGTCGAGCGGCCCCGCCTGCGGGGCCGTTTCCATAGGACCCGGGTGCGAACGGGGGCTCAGCCTCATGACCCGTGTCTTCATGGGCGACGGGGCTGTAGCTCAGCTGGGAGAGCGCTGCAATCGCACTGCAGAGGTCAGGGGTTCGATTCCCCTCAGCTCCACTGGCGATCGGGTCGCCAAGACAATTGCCCGCCGCCGTTCGGTAGGACGGAGAGTTCCAATGACGGCGCGCGTGGCACACTGCTCAACGCCGCGGATCCAAGGGGATCCGCGGCGTTCTTCGTTTCACCCGGTCGCCGTTTCCGGATCGCCCGCGGTTCGCGCCACACCCGACAGGGCTGCGTCTAGCTGCCACCCAGCGCCGCGCGTGCATCCAGCCGCGCCGCATCGAACACCGACGACAGGAACGCGAATTCCTCCTTCTCCGTGTCACCGCCCAGGTCGGCGAACACCTTGGCAATCAGGCCGCCCATGAATCGCAGGATGGCGCTCTCCTGCACCTCGGCGTGCAGCCGGCGCGTGAGCGTGCTCTGCGCGCCCGCGGTGTCGTGTACGCTCACGCGAAAGCTCGTGCCCGGACCCTGGAACGGACGACGCAGCGGCGTGCGGAGCAGGCGCTCCGCGATCATCGGGAGCTGCCAGTCCGGCTCGCGCCGGAACACCATCGTCCACGAGCGCTCGTGCGGCCCGCGCCCGATGATGAAGTCCGACGAGAACTGCCGCACGCCTACCGTCCACAGCTTGATCTTCGCCGAGAAGGAGCCCGTGAGCACGAGCGTGTCGGCCATCGCGCGCTCCGGCCCCGTGATCGGCATGAGCTGGTCGTGCAGCGCGCGCAGCCGCACCGTCACCGTCGGGCCCGTGCTCACGATGTCCACGTAGGGCGCACCCTCGCGGTCGCTGAGCGTGAAGTGGAACCGCGTGCCGTTCACGTACTTCTGCACGTACTGCGCAAAGCGCGGATACGGGCGCGCCATGCCCTCCGGATGGACGCCCGCGTACAGCGTCAGCAGCGTGGACCCGTCCGGCATCTGCGTCGTGTGCAGGGTGTCCAGCGACAGGAGCTGTCCCAGCGCCTGCGTCGTGCGCGGCATCGTCGCACGATAGTCGGCGCGAAGCTGCGCCTCGGTGCGCCCCTGCGCCGACGTCAGCAGCGTCGTGATCGCGCGGCTCACGTCCTCCGCGGTGATCGCGCCGAGCGCGAAGGAGACATCGGTGTCCCACGCGTACTCGTTGTGGGCGATGTTCGTGAGCACCACGACGTGCCGCGCGTCGCCGAGCCGAGTGGGCCAGGGCACGTCCGGCATCGCCTCCTGCTCGTTGACGGCGGTGGGCGTCACGCGCTCGCGGATCTGGAGGACGCGGCCGGTGGGCGTGGGAGACGTGGTCCAGACCGCGGTATCATCGAACACCTTGGACGGCGTGAGCGTCGCCTCGCCCAGGCGGTCGCGCGCATATTCGTACTTGGCGCCGTGGTGCACGTTGGTGTAGCGCATGGCCACGGCCTGGAACGCATTGGAGGCGCGGTCCGCGGCGCCAAGGCCGCTGCCGCCCATGGCGACGACGGCATCGCGGCACCCGGCCGCGAGCACGGCGAGGGCCAGCACGGAGAACGCCCGCAATCGGGCACTCACGGGCCTGCGGCAAGGACGCGGCTCCACGGCGGTGGATCGGACATCGGCCGCCGCAGGCGGCGTAAGTGGCTGTCGGGGCAGGAGTAAGCGGATCAGGGCGCGGTGCAGGGAGGGGTTGCCATGAAATATGGCCAAAAGTAACTTTCACGGCCTAGCAAGTTTTGCTGCCCCTTGGTGTAACTGGCAACACGCCTGACTCTGGATCAGGAGAGTCCTGGTTCGATCCCAGGAGGGGCAATCCAGGCACGATTTCCGAACGGCACCTCCCCCGCGGAGGTGCCGTTCGCATTTCAGGGCCCCTGGACGCGTTGCCAGCGGCGCGGCCGACGACGATCATAGGGCATGCGCATCCTCGTCCCTGCCATCCTCCTCGCGTCCGCCATGTTGGCGGCGCCCGCGCCGGCCCAGCAGCCGGCAGCAGTCCACGAAGGCTACGTGCCCACGCCGGACGGCGCCCGCCTGTTCTATCGCGTGGCCGGCAGCGGCGGCGACACGCTCATCGCCATCCACGGCGGTCCCGGCGTGGACCTCGAGAGCATCTACGGCGACTTCCTGCCGCTCGCGCGCCGGCACACGGTCATCTTCTACGACCAGCGCGGCACGGGGCGCTCCACGCTGCCCGCGGACACGACGTCGCTGAGCGCGGCGCAGCAGATCGCCGACCTGGACGCGGTGCGCAACTTCTTCCACGCGGACAAGGTCACGCTTGTCGCGCATTCGTACGGCCCGCTGCTCGCGGCCACGTACGCCATCGCGCATCCCGCACACGTGAAGAAGCTCGTCTTCTTTGGCCCGGTGCCGCCGCGCCGCGGCGATTTCTGGAAGCGCTTTGCCGCGAACGCGAACCCGCGCATGGACAGCACCCTGCAGCGCCTGGCGGCGACGGCCAACCGCCGCCTGCAGCGCGCCACGGTGGGTGACAGCATCCGCGCGGCGTGCCGCGACTACTGGCGCGCCGCCATGGTGCCGCGCCTCGCCGAGCCCAGGCGCACCCTGTCGCTCATCCGGTCGGACCTGTGCGGCTCCGACCCGCGCGGCATCAAGTACGGGCTCGTGACCACCAACCGCGTCGTGATGGCCTCGTACGGCGACTGGGACCTGCGCCCGCAACTCCGGACGCTGTCCATTCCCACGCTCATCGTGCACGGAGAGGAGGACGCCATCCCCATGGACCTCGTGGAGGAATGGGCATCGTCGCTCCCGGACGCGAAGCTCGTGCGCGTGCCGAACGCGGCGCACTTCGCGTACGCCGAGCAGCCGGACATCGTGTGGCCCGCGGTGGAGGCGTTCCTGGCGGGCCACTGAGGCCTGCGCGCCACCGATAAGGTGCCTCGGCGCCAGCGGCCGGCCGACGAGCACCGCGCGCGCGCCACGCCGCTATGGCTGCCGCATTAACTCCGGCAGGACGTCCAGCGTCTGATAGCCGTGGAATTGCCGGTCCGTCGCCGAGCGTGCGACCCACGCGTGCGCCGACAGCGTGCCAGCGCTGCCGCCCGTGCCGCGCCGCACCCCGATGCACACCGCGGCGG
>DASZRI010000150.1:0-1955 GCA_035549215.1 Gemmatimonadaceae bacterium
TGAGGGCGGGGGGCCAGGTGCCGACGCAGACGGTGGCGCCGGCCTCGATGAGGGCCTTGGCAATCGCGAACCCGAACCCGCCGTCGTCGGCCACGCCGGCGACGAGCGCCCGGCGGCCGGTGAGATCGATCTTGAGCATGACGGTAGATACGACGCGCGGAACGAGTGGACAAGAGGGGGAGGGGCCCGGTGACGCAGCGCTGACGCGCGGCGACGCGGGGGCCGTCGCGCCCGGGTCCGACGTCGCGCGCCCGCGGGAGTCGGTGGGCATGCCGTCGTTCACGCGCGGCCTGTGGCGCATCGCGGCGGCGAACGTCTCGAGCGGCAACCGCGTGTCGCTGCTGCACGACGGGCCGGAGACGTTTCACGCGATGCTGCGGGCCGTCGAGGACGCGAAGGAGTCGGTGGAGCTGGAGAGCTACATCTACCGCTCGGACGAGGTGGGGGAGCGGTTCGCGACGGCGCTCCGGGCGGCGGCGCAGCGCGGCGTGGAAGTGCGCGTGCTCATGGACGGCATCGGCGGGCGCGGCACGTCACGCGCATACGTGAAGTCGCTGCGTGCGGCGGGGGTGGACGTGCGTGTCTTCAACCGGCCGGGGCTGCGGCGCTGGCTGGGGCTCGTGCCGCGCGACCATCGCAAGGTGCTCGTGGTGGACGACCTGGTGGGCATCACGGGCGGCGTGGGCATCGGGCGCGAGTGGCTCACCGGCGTGCAGAAGGTCCGCCGCTCGCGGTGGCGGGACACGGCGCTGCGCGTGGAGGGCCCGGCCGCGATGGACATGAGCGAGGCGTTCGACGCGATGTGGACGCGCGCCGGGGGCGGCAAGCGGCGGCGCGGGCCGCGCTTCCTGCGTCGTGCGGCGCGCGGCGCGCACCTGGACCCGTCCACGCACGAGTCCACGCTCGTCGGCATCATCGAGGGGGAACCGCTGCGGCTGCGGGTGGCGCGCGCCCTCCAGGTGCAGGCCATCTCGGCGGAGCGCTCGATCTGGATCGCGAGCGCGTACTTCATCCCGTCGCTGTCGGAGGTGGAGGCACTCACGGGCGCGGCGCGCGACGGAGTGGACGTGCGCATCCTGGTGCCGGGCCGCAACGACCACCCGTGGGTGACGCTGCTGACACGGCGGTACTACCGGGGGCTGCTGCTCAACGGCGTGCGCATCTGGGAGTGGCAGGGCGAGATGATGCACGCCAAGACGAGCGTCATCGACGGGAGCTGGGTGCGCGTGGGCTCCACGGACTTCAACTTCCTGGGCGTGGCGATCAACTACGAGCTGGACGCCGTGGTGCAGGACCATGCGCTGGCGTACGAAGCGCAGCAGATGTTCCTGGACGACCTGCGCAACTCGCGCGAGATCACGCTGCGGAGCAAGCTGGTGGCGCCGTGAGGGCGGGGGTGGGGACGGGGGCGCGGGGCCGCGGGCGGCCGGGCGCCGAGACACTCACACTACATTACTGCATGCGCATAAAGGAACGCATGAGATTCGCCGTGCTTGCGTGGTCGGTGATCGCGATGGGATTACCGGCCTTATCGGCCGCGCAGGACTCGACGCGCGCGCCGCTGTTCACCGCGCGCGATGCATGGATGGCGGGCGCGTTCGCCGTCGGCACGGCCGCGGTCATGCCACTCGACCGGAGCCTCGCCGAGCGATTGCAGTTGCCGTCGAACCAGGCGAAGAGCGGGTACCGGAATGCCGCGACGGCGTTCCGCGAACTGGGCGATCCTGGCACGGTGATCATCGCCGGCGGCATGTACATCACGGGCTGGCTGTCGCGCAACGCGCTGCTCACGGATGTGGGGCTGCATTCGGGCGAGGCGATCGTTGCGGCATCGGTGGCCGGCACGGCGGCAAAGCTGCTCACGGGGCGCGCGCGGCCGCGCGTGAACGTCGAGGATCCGCACAGCTTCGCGTTCGGGCGCGGGCTCCGGAGCAATGACTACCAGTCGTTCCCGT
>DASZRI010000151.1:0-6717 GCA_035549215.1 Gemmatimonadaceae bacterium
GTGCTGGCCATCGCGGCCTCCCACGGCGTTCCGGCCCGGGCCATCGGCACCGTGCAGGCCTCGGACGCGCTGGACATCCGCGCCGGGTCGGCATCGTTCCGCGTCACGCTCGCCGCGCTCGCGGACGCATACTATCAGTCCATCCCTCGCCTGATGTCGTCCACGCGCGCGACGGCCGGCGATTCCTCGATTCCCGTGGTGATCTGACCCATGTGCGGCATCTTCGGCGTCCGGGGCCATCCCGACGCAGCACGGCTGGCCCAGCTCGGCCTGTATTCCCTGCAGCACCGCGGCCAGGAATCCGCGGGCGTTGCCGTCGTCGACGAGCACGACCACGGGCAGGTGCTCCGGACCATGGGCCTGCTCAATGAGGCCATGGGCGAGCAGCTCGACCACCTGCACGGCAACCTGGCCATCGGCCATACCCGCTACAGCACGGCCGGCTCGTCCACCATCGAGAACGCACAGCCGATCTTCGTGCGCTCGCGCGGCGGCTGCATCGCGCTGGCGCACAACGGCAACCTGGTCAACGCCGTCGAGCTCCGCGAGGAGCTCGAGTCCAGCGGGTCGATCTTCTCCTCGAGTTCGGACTCCGAGGTGATCGTCCACCGCATTGCCCGCTCGCGCGCGCCCACGCCCACCGCGCGCCTGGCCGAGGCGCTGTTCGGCGTGGACGGCGCGTACAGCATCGTCGCCGCCATCGGCGACACGCTGCTCGCCGCGCGCGACCCGCGCGGATGGCGCCCCCTCGTGATGGGACGGCTCAACGGCGCGATCGTGTTCGCGTCGGAAACCTGCGCGCTCGACATCCTCGGGGCGACCGTGGAACGTGACGTCGCGCCCGGCGAGATCATCACCGTGGATGACACGGGCGTCCACGCGCTGCAGGCGCTGGTGCCACAGCCGTCGCGGCGCTGCATCTTCGAGTACGTGTACTTTGCGCGTCCCGACAGTCGCGTCTTCGGTGGCTCCGTGGACCGCGCGCGCCGCGCCCTCGGGCGGCGGCTGGCCCAGGAGCATCCGGCCGCCGGCGCCGACCTCGTCTTCAGCGTGCCCGACTCCTCCAACTCCGCCGCACTCGGCTTCGCCGAGGCCAGCGGCCTGCCGTACGAGCTCGCACTCATCCGCAACCACTACGTGGGTCGCACCTTCATCCAGCCCACGCAGGCCGGTCGCGACGCCAAGGTGAAGGTGAAGTACAACCCGGTGCGCGAGGTGCTGGACGGCAAGAGCGTCGTCATGGTGGACGACTCGATCGTGCGCGGCACCACCACCCGCGGGCTCGTCGCGCTCATCCGTTCCGCGGGCGCCCGCGAGGTGCACCTGCGCGTGAGCTCCGCTCCCATCACCGGCCCCTGCTACTACGGCATCGACACGCCGGATCGGAAGGAACTCATTGCGGCCAACATGACGGCCGACGAGATCGCCAGGCACCTGGGTGTGGACTCGCTCGGGTACCTGTCCACCGATGGGATGCTTGCGTCGGTGCCCGGCGGACCCGACGGATTCTGCCACGCCTGCTTCTCGGGGGACTATCCGACGCCGGCTCCCCGGGACGCCGATCGGCTCCACGACAAGTAACCGGCATTCTGGCTATCAGGCGGGTTCGCGCGACGGAGGGTCCCGAAACGAACGGGGCCCTCCGTCCGTCTTGTGGGGGTACAAGAGCCGGAGCGCGCCAGCCCTCGCTTGCGCGAACTCTTGGACTCCCACTCGCTCCACCTCCCCTGATTGGTATATTTGGGGCTTCATGCCGTTGCTCACGATTCCTGGCAGGACTGCCCCGGCAGTCCGCCATCCCTCGTTGCCGCAACTCCCCGAGCTGCCGGAAGTTCCGGACGCACGGCGGCTTCGTATCGCCCTCGTGACGGAGTATTACTATCCGCACCTCGGCGGCGTGTGCGAGCACGTCCACTTCTTTGCCCGCGAGGCCAGGCGCCGCGGGCATCACGTGGACATCATCACCTCGCACATCGAGGGGGCCGAGGAACAGCCGAACGTCATCCGGATCGGCCGCAGCCAGCCCGTGCAGGCCAACGGGTCGCAGGCGCGCATCACGCTGGGCTTCGGGCTGCGCCGCCAGATGCGGCAGCTCCTGCGGCAGGGACGGTACGACATCGTCCACGTCCACTCGCCGCTGACTCCCGTCCTGCCGCTGCTCGCCATTGACGAGGCCGAGTGCCCGGTGGTCGGGACGTTTCACACGTATTTCGACCGGTCGCTCGGGTACAAGCTGTTCAATCGGTACATGCAGCGCCGGCTGGACAAGCTCAGCGCCGCGATCGCGGTGTCGCATTCGACCACCGTCGCGCTCAACCGCTACTTCAAGGCCGACTGGCGCATCATCCCCAACGGGATCGACGCCCACGTGTTCCGGCCCGATGTGCCGCCCCCGCCGGAGATCCGGACGGACGTCCCGTCCATCCTGTTCCTCGGGCGCTTCGACCCGCGCAACGGCCTCGACACGCTGATCGACGCGTTCAAGCGCGTCAAGGCGCGTGGACGCCGGGCACAGCTCGTGGTGGTCGGCGACGGTCCCCTCCGCGACCACTACTACGGCCTGGCAGGCAACGATCCGGACATCACGTTCGTCGGTGCCGTGCTCGAGGGACGCCCCAGCTACTACGCGCACAGCTCGGTCTACGCCTGCCCCACCACCAAGGCCTCGTTCGGCATCACGCTGCTCGAGTCCATGGCCTGCGAGACGCCCATCGTCTGCTCCGACATCCTCGGCTTCCAGGACGTCGTGAAGCACGAACGCGAGGCGCTCATGGTGCCGTGCGGCGATCGCGACGCCCTGGCCGACGCGCTCATCCGGCTGATCGACGACCCGGCGCTCCGCGAGCGCCTTGGCCGCCGCGGCCGCGAAGAGTCGCTCCAGTACGACTGGAGCGCGGTCACGGAATCCGTGCTCGGCGTCTATCACTCCATCCTGGGACGGGTCGCCGTCGTCCGATGATCCTCGGCGCAGCGCTGGGCGTCGCCGCCGTGGGCGCCGCCGCGCACGGAGCCTTCCACCGCAACAGCCCCGTCTTCGGCCTGGCGCTCGGCCATCTCCCCGCGCCCGGGAGAACGGTTGCGCTCACGTTCGACGACGGCCCCAACCCCGAGGCGACGCCGCGCATCCTCGACGCGCTGGCTGCCGCCAACGTGAAGGCCACGTTCTTCATCCTCGGTCGCCACGCCGAGCGCTGGCCCCGCCTCGTGCGCCGCGTCCATGACGAGGGCCACGCGGTCGGCAACCACGGCTACTACCATCGCAAGCTGCACTTCAAGAGCCCGCGCTACGTGCGCGAGGACCTGACGCTTGGGACGCAGGCCATCGAGGCTGCCGGCGGCGGCCACCCGCACCTCTTCCGCGCCCCGCACGGGTTCCGGAGCCCCTGGGTCACCACCATCGCCCGCTCGCTTGGCCAGCGGACGATCGGATGGTCGCTCGGCGTGTGGGACTCCGCGCGCCCCGGCGCGGATGTCATCGCCGACCGCACGATCAACGGCGCGCGCCCCGGCTCGATCCTCCTGCTCCACGACGGCGACGGCTATGATCCGGCCGGCGACCGCCTGCAGACCGCCGAAGCCCTCCCGCACATCCTGCGCACGCTCACCGAGCGCGGGTTCCACTTCGCCACGGTTCCCACCGCGTGAAGCGACACCTCGGCCGCGTGGTGCACGTCGTCGTCACTGTCGGCATCCTCGTGCTGCTGGTGCTCTTCGCTCGGCGCGTGGACTGGGCGGCGACGTGGGCCGCGCTGCGCTCGGCGTCGCCGGCCATGCTGCTGGCCGCCGCCGCCGTGAACCTCGTGTCGCTCGCCCTCAAGGGCGTGCGCTGGTGGATCTTCCTCAGGCCGGTCGGCGTCGACTCGCTGCCCCTGGCCCTCCGCGCCACGTTCGCCGGCGCAGGCCTGAACAACGTGCTCGTCGCCCAGGGCGGCGAGGCGGCGCGCGTCATCTTCGTCTCGCGCGCCGCGCGCGTCTCCAGCGCAAACGTCCTCGCCACCTTTGCCCTCGAGCGGCTGTTCGAGCTGATCGGCTACATCCTCATGCTGCTCCTGGGGCTGTGGCTCCTCCCGCTGCCCGACCACATGGCCAGCTTCCGGCCGTACGCCCTCGGCGCCGCGGTCGTCCTTGGCGCCCTCCTGCTCTACCTGCTCAAGCGCGACGTGTCCGCGCCCGCCGCACAGGACATCTCCCGCTGGCATGAGCGCGTGCGCGCCTACATGCGCCAGTTCATGCACACGCTCGGCGGTGTCTCCACCGGCCCGCGGTTCGCGGGCGCGCTGGCCCTCTCGATCGGCGCCTGGGCCCTGCAGGTCGCCACGTACCACATGACGGCCCGGGCCGTGCACTTCCCGATCACGTTCACGGGAACCGTCGCCGCCATCCTCGCGGTGAACATCGGGTTCGCCTTCCGTGCCACCCCCGGGAACGTCGGCATCTTCCAGTTCCTCTACGCGTTCACCGCGGGCGCGCTCGGCTTCGACACGAACGCCGCCATCGCCGTCGCCTTCCTGATCCAGACGCAGCAGATCCTGCCCGTGACGGCCATCGGGATCGGACTCGCCCCCGAATTCCTGTTCAAGCGACACCCGGATAACCCGGCGCCGGGCAAGCAGGACGGCCCCTCCGCCTGAGTTCACGCCCTGAAAGGGAAACGGGGCGGGCTCCGAAGAGCCCACCCCGTCAGAGTGGAGGCGCGGGGAATCGAACCCCGGTCCGAGAATAGATCGACCACAGCGCCTACGTGCGTAGCCCACCGATTGATGTTTCCGGCGGCTGGCCAGTGGGCAGCCTACCGCCGGATGAGTCGCCTAGAAGTTCATCCAGGGGCGGGAGACGCACCCGTGGACTATCCCGGATTTGCGATACTCGGAAGGACGCCCCAGGCGGGCTTCCTTACGAGCACTCGGCGCAACCGAAGTTACGCAGCGAGGGCCAAGTTGTTGTTGGCAGTTGGATTTTTCCCGAGTGTTTTACCAGGAACCCGAGGACCTGGGCACGCAGCCACAGCTTCACATATCCCGTCGAAGCCAGTCGCCCCCTACAGCCAGAAAGCTAGCGGAGTCAGGGCCAAAAAGCAACGCGGCAGCATCTAGAAATTGCTTCATGTCCCCATCACTATGTTGCTTCCTGTGCGTTACTTCCAGAGGCCACTTTCACGCAGTTCCTCCCCCCGGCCTTGGCCTCGTACAGCGCCTGATCCGCCGCCCGGAAGAGCCCGTCGCGGGTCCTGACGGAGGTCGGGAATGCGGCGACGCCGAACGAGAGTGTCACGGCGATCTCTTCACCCTTGAACTTCACCGGGCGACCAGCCACCGCCCGCCGCAGGCGGTCCGCGAGGTCCGCGGCGCCGGCCATCGAGGTCTGGGGCAGCAGCAGGGCGATCTCCTCCCCGCCATAACGGGCCGCCACATCCACCTGGCGCACCCCCTCCTGCAGCGCCCGCGCCACGCGCCGAAGCACCTCGTCCCCGGCCTCGTGCCCCCAGGTGTCGTTGATCCGCTTGAAATGGTCGATGTCGGCCAGGACCAGCGAGAGCGGCTGCCCGAACCGCTCCGCCTCGTTCAGGAGCCGGCGCAGGTGCTCGTCGAACGACCGGCGGTTCGCGAGCCCGGTCAGCGCGTCCTGGCGCGCCCGCTTGCTCACCTCGTCGATCTCCCAGACGATCTCGAGCTGGGCGGCCGCCACTGTGCCCAGGACCTCGAGCGTTTCCAGCTCGTCGGCCGTGATGGCCTCCTCCGCATCCGCCGCGACCACGAGCGCGCCGATCACCCCCTTGTCCCGCTTGAGGGGGACGATGCCGATCGGTCCCTGGCGCCATGCCCCGTCCCCGGCCTCGAACACGGAGATCGACGGCCCGTAGTGGGCCGCGTTCTGGTGGAGCTGCTGCTCGCCGGTCCGGCACGCCTCGGACACCAGCGTGTTCCCGTCGAGCGGGAACGGCGCCCGATGCCGGAAGCGGTCCGTGGTGTGGCGCACGGATCCCTTCTCCATGTCCGCACGCCACCGGACGAGTGCGGCCGCGGTGGCCGAGGTGACCTCCATGGCGGTGTCGCAGACGAAGCGGCCAAGCACCTCCTGTGAGGAGTGCTGCTGGAGCTGCCGCAGCGTCTTGAACAGCGCCGCCATCTGGCGCATCGAGCGGCTGGACTCGCGGCGCTGCTCGCTCAGCGTGAGCAGCCGGATGAGCTGCGCGGCGTACCGGGGCATCCACTGCTTGGCGCTGGCGGCTGGCATGCCCAGTCCGCCCGCCGCGGTGACCGAGAGCACGCCGATCGGGCGCCGATCCAGGATCACGGGGGCCGCGCAGCAGCGCGCCGCCTCGACGTCGGTGTCCGTGTCGAACACCACGACCCCACCTTCATTCGCCCAGCTCACCATCGGGCCCCACCGGGCCGTGTCGAAGTACGCGGGCCTCGGGGCATCTGCCGTGGACCAGACTGCGGGGACGAGCCGCGCGGTCTCGGGATGATCCGCGCCTCCCGGCATCAACCGCCAGAAGACGGCCTCTTCCGCGCCGCACGCGTCCCGGATGTCCATCAGGTGCTCGGCCAGCAGTACTACGTCGGCGGCGAATTCCTCCTCGGCGCGCTCTTCCTCGACGCTGCTGCGCAGGTCGGACGCCCGCGCCTCCTCGACGATGCTTTCCGGATCGTTGCGCCGGCGCCGGCCGGCGCCTCGCGCAAGCGCGAACCCGCCGCTCGCGCGCGGAGGGACGGG
>DASZRI010000152.1:0-9120 GCA_035549215.1 Gemmatimonadaceae bacterium
TCGGATAGTGCGCGATTCATGCCCTACTTAGCTTTCACTCGTGCCCTCTTTTCCTGCCTACCGCCCGCGCCGCCTGCGCCGCACCGCCGCGCTTCGCAGACTCGTGCGCGAGACGCTGCTGCACCCGTCGCAGCTCGTGCTGCCGCTGTTCGTGCGGCCGGGCGCGGGTGTGCGCGTGCCGGTCGGGTCCATGCCCGGGGTGTCGCAGCTCTCCGTTGACGAGCTGGTGCGTGACGCGCACGCGGCCGCCCAGGCAGGCGTGGGGGGCGTGCTGCTCTTCGGCATCCCCGACCACAAGGACGCGACGGGCAGCGGCGCGTGGGACGACGATGGCGTGGTGCAGCAGGCGGTGCGCGCGCTCAAGCGCGAGGTGCCGGAGCTGGTCGTCATCACGGACGTGTGCCTGTGCGAGTACACCGATCACGGGCACTGCGGCGTGATCATCAACGGCGACGTGGACAACGACGCGACGCTCGAGCTGCTGGCGCGCGAGGCGGTGTCGCACGCGCGCGCGGGCGCCGACATCGTGGCGCCGAGCGACATGATGGACGGGCGCGTGGGCGCCATCCGCAAGGCGTTGGACTCGGCGGGGTGCAGCCACACGCCGATCATGAGCTACGCGGCCAAGTTCGCGGGGCCGTACTACGGGCCATTCCGCGAGGCGGCGGAGTCCACGCCGCAGTTCGGCGACCGGCGCACGTACCAGATGGACTCGGCGAACGCCAACGAGGCGCTGCGCGAGGTGGCGCTGGACATCGCCGAGGGCGCGGACATCGTGATGGTGAAGCCGGCGGGCCCGTTCCTGGACGTGATCCGGCGGGTGAAGGACGAGACGGGGTATCCGGTGGCCGCCTATCAGGTGAGCGCCGAATACGCTATGATTCAAGCGGCGTCCGAGCGTGGCTGGATTGACGGGGAACGCGTCATGATGGAATCACTGCTTGGGATTCGCCGGGCCGGCGCGGACGTGATCATCACGTACTTCGCGCGCGAGGCCGCCGGGGTGCTGGCGCGAGGCTGAGGCCGGGCGCCCCCAACGAACCCATTACTGCGACGACCGTTTCGTCATGATGAACCTGTGGCGCGACCTGGCGCCGGGGCCCAATCCGCCCGAAGAGCTGACGGCGATCATCGAGATCCCGCAGGGCAGCCGCAACAAGTACGAGCTGGACAAGGCGTCCGGCCTGATCAAGCTCGACCGCGTGCTGTACTCGGCCGTGCACTACCCGGCGGACTACGGCTTCATCCCGCGCACGCTGCACGATGATGGCGACCCGATGGACGTGCTGGTGCTGCTCAAGGAGCAGACCTTTCCCGGGTGCATGATCGACGTGCGCCCGATCGGCGCGCTGCACATGCTCGACCGCGGCGAGCCGGACGACAAGATCGTCGCGGTGCCGACGCACGACCCCTACTCGGCGGAATACTTCGACATCGCCGACCTGCCCCAGCACCTGCTGCGCGAGGTGGCGCAGTTCTTCGTGAGCTACAAGGAGCTCGAGGGGAAGAAGGTGGAGATCGTGGGGTGGGGGAAGAGCGAGGAGGCGATGCGGCTGGTGGAGCGGTCCATCAAGCAGTCCGACGCTGCGTACCTGACGCCGGGGACATAGGGCGGCCAGGGGGGGGGGCGCACGGCAGCTGGTCCGACGCCGGCGTCGGATCAGTCATTTGCCAACTTTGCATTGCAAAGTACTTGACAACGCTTGGCGCCGTTCGGTACGTTGTCCGGGACACCCTTCGGCCCGCCATGTCCGCCATCGAACGCGTCCTCTTTCCCGCGCCCACGCTGGTCCGGTCGCCGCTGCACCTCATGCGGTGGTGGGAGTCGCGACGGGTCACGTACAACCTCGTGGTCGGCGCCGCGGGCGCGCTCACGGTCGGTGCCTTCGGGCTGCTGACGCTCCTGCCGGGTGTCTTCCACGGCCAGCGCGTGCCATGGCTCGTGATCCCCGCGTACGGGCTCATGGCCAACGTCTGCTACTCGAGCGGATGGATCATCGAGTCGCTGCTGCAGCGGTGGCTGCGGCGCGACACCTACGGACTGGGCCCGGCGCTCTTCCGCCACGGCCTCGTGTTCTCGGTGGGGCTCACGCTCTTTCCGGCCGGCATGGCGTGGCTGGCGTGGGTCGTGACGCACATCGTGCGCTGAGCAACGCCGGCCGCGGACGGACGCGCCTACTCGTCCAGTTCCCGCGTCCGCACGGTCACTTCCGACATCACCGCCCACCCGCTGATGCGCACCACGGGCGCGCCGTGCGGCGGCATCCGCCCGGTGGACGTGCGGTCGTTCACGGTGGCCATGAACGCCGTGGTCTCCAGCTCCACGTGCACGCCGGGCGGCACGATGATGTTCACCGACGCCCACCAGGCCTGCACGTGGAGCTCGGTGACGCCGGCGGAGAGCTGCGCCTGGCGCAGGTCGATGCGCGCCTCGGCCATCACCGCCACGAGGTCGGTGTACTGCGGCGGCACCCACACGCCGCGGCGCACCATGTTCCCCATCAGCGCCAGGATCCGCTGGCTCGCGCGCTGTGCCGGCGGTGCGGCGGGCCGCGGCGCCACCACCGACGTGCTCCCCTCGAGCATCGGCAGGTCCGCTGCCAGCGCGCGCACCTCGGCGATGGACGTCGCGCGATAGGCCAGCTCCAGCCGCGCCTCCAGTTCCTCGAGCGAGAGGTGGTCGCTGGCGAACTGGCGCGAGAGCAGCGTGACGACGCGCTCCCGTTCGCGCTCCAGCGACTGCAGCGGCGCGTCAGGCGACGTCATGCGTCAGGACGCGGGCTGGCTGCGCAGGAAGACGCGATCGTAGACCAGGGCGGCGATGATCCCGCCGACGAGCGGGCCGATCCAGTAGATCAGGTGTCCTTCCCAGATGCCGCTCACGAGCGCGGGCCCGAACGAACGCGCCGGGTTCATGGAGCCGCCCGTCACGGGACCGGCGGCCATGATGCCGGCGGCGACCATCAGGCCGACGCCGAACCCGGCGACCTTCGGGCCCTTCGCATCGACGATCGTCGCGAAGAAGACGAACACGAGGAAGAACGTCGCGAGCGCCTCGAACGTGATCGCCACGGGCAGGCTCACCCACGGTGCGACCCACTGGCCGCCGTAGCGCGCCGCAGCGGCCATGTCCGCCGGATACACGGCCTTCAGCACGTGCGTCGCCACCACCGCCCCAACGAGCTGGGCAATGATGCACGCCGCAGCCATGTTCCACGCCATCCGGCGCGCGACGGCGACGCCCACGGTCACGGCGGGGTTCAGGTGACCGGAGAACCGCATCGTCGCCGTGACGAGCAGCGCGTAGATGAGCCCTTCGGCCACGGCCACGTCGATGAGCGGCGCCGGCGAATGCGCCACGTAGCCGTTGATGATCGTCGCACCGCCCACGAATACGAGGGCAAACGTGCCGATGAACTCGGCGACGATCGGGCGCAGGGTGTCTTTCATGGGGGAGGGCTTCAGGTCGGGGAACAAGTTGCGCGGGGCCTCGGACAACGGTAAGCCCGCACGCCCGGTGCGTCCAGCACGACATGCGCCCCGCGCGCCGAACGCGCAGTAAAGCCCGCCGTTCAGGGGACGGCGCGCGCCACGCCGTTCACTCCGCGCGCTGCACGACCAGTGCGGCGTTGATGCCGCCGAACCCGAACGAGTTGCTGAGCACGGTGTCCACCCGCTGGGCGCGCCCGTGGCGCGGGATGTAGTCCAGGTCGCACGCGGGATCCGGCACGTCGAGGTTGAGCGTGGGTGGCAGCCACTCGTGCTGCATGGCCAGCGCCGCGATCGCCACCTCGAAGGCGCCCGATGCGCCAAGCGCGTGGCCGTAGTACGCCTTGGTGCTGCTCACCGGGATGCGATGCGCGTGCTCGCCCAGCACCTGCTTGATGGCACCCGTTTCCGTGGGGTCGTTGAGCGGCGTCGAGCTGCCGTGCGCGTTGACGTAGCCGACCTCGTGCGGCGCGACGTGCGCGTCACGCAGCGCCTGCCGCATGGCGCGCGCGGCCTGCGAGCCGTCGGGGCGCGGCGCGGTCATGTGGTGCGCGTCGTTGCTCCAGCCGTAGCCCGAGACTTCGGCGTAGATGTGCGCGCCGCGCGCCTTCGCGCGTCCCAGTTCCTCGAGCACCAGGACGCATGCGCCCTCGCCCATGACGAACCCGTCGCGGTCACGATCGAACGGGCGCGATGCCTGGTCGGGCGCATCGTTGCGCGTGGACATGGCGCGGATGATCGCGAACGCCCCGAAGCAGAGCGGCGCGAGCGGCGCCTCGGCGGCGCCGGCGAGCATGACGTCAGCGTAGCCGTCGCGGATGGCGCGCAGTGCCTCGCCGATGGCCATCGTGCCGGACGCGCAGCTCATGGCGTTCGTGCTGTTCGGCCCCTGCACGCCGAACTCGACGGCCAGGTTGCAGCTCGCCGCACCAGCGAACACCGTGAGCGCGAGCGCGGGATCGGCGGCGCGGAGTCCGCCCCTGGCCACGACGTGTACCTGCTGCTCGGCAAAGGCGATGCCGCCGAGCGCCGAGCCCATGGAGGCGCCGATGCGCTCGCGGTCCTCGGCGGCGAGGTCGAGCCCGGCGTCCTCGATGGCGAGGCGGCCGGCCGCGACCGTGAGGTGCGCGAAGCGATCCATTCGCCGGCTGCGCTTCTGCTCGATGAAGTCCAGCGGGTTGAACTCGTCCACCTGCGCGGCGTTGCGGCTGCGGAACGGCTCCGGGTCGAAGCGCGTGAGCGTGCGCACGGCGCTGCGCTCGCGCCGGATGCCCTCCCAGAACGCGTCCCGCGTGATGCCGATGGGCGTGATGGGCCCGATGCCCGTGATCACGACGCGCCTGCGTTCACTCATGCCTGCTCCCTGTGCGTCCATTCGGCCACGCGCGCCAGGCCGGCGAGCGTGCGCGACGCGATGCCGTGCACGAACACCGGCCCGATGACGCGACGGGCCGCCAGTTTCCCAATCACCGGCCAGCGCGGGCCGTTCCACATGTGCACGATCGCCACATGCGTCAGCTCGCGGCGGCGCGTGAAGCTCCAGAGCACTTCCATGCCCGTCGTGATCCCGCGGATGTGGCGGAAGCGGATCCACGGCTCGGTGGCGCCGTCGGGGCTCACCTGCATCTCCGAGGTCCACCACGTGGGCCAGTTGACGGCGCCGAACGGCCGGTTGGCGCGCATCGTGACCACGCCGCCGCCGTCGCGCGAGCGCTCGATGAACTCCACGGAGCGGTAGTGGGCCAGGTGCCGCGGCCACGCCGCGACGTCGCGCGCGAGGGAAAATATCGTCGCGATCGGGGCGGCGACGTCATGCACGTCCACCGTGAGCATGGGGGCGTTGGGCGGCATGGCGCCGAGCGTGAACGGCTCGCGCAGCTCGCTCATGCGACGCCCCAGGAGGCGGTGAGCCGGAAGGCAACGCGGCGGCGGACGCGCGCGCCGGGCGCCCCGGCTTCGGCGCTGAGCACGGCCAGCTCGCCCGGCGTGAAGCCCTTGAGCACCGACACCACGCCGTCGTGCCGCGTCACGCGATGGAAGCCGAGCGGGAACGACGCGAGCCAGAACCCGGCGGCGGCGATCCAGTGGCGCCTGAGGTCGCTCACGATCACCGCGCGACGGGCCACGCGATGCAGCTCGCGGAGCAGCGTCACCGCGTCATCGTGCGCGAAATGATGGAGCACCTGGGAGCAGGTCACGACGTCAACGCTGCGGTCTGCGAACGGGAGCGCAAGGGCGTGGCCGCAGGCGGCGTGGGTCACGCGGGCGCGGCCCAGGCGCAGCAGCAGCTCCGAACCGTCACAGCCGATGGTCGTGAGCGCGACGCCGTGGCGGCGGGCCAGGCGCGCCGCGCGTGCGGGGAGGTCCGCCAGCCCCGTGCCCACGTCGAGCAGCGTGGCGCGCGGCCCGAGCGTGGGCAGCACGCGCCGCAGCTCGGCCAGCAGCGCGTGGGCGCCACCGAGCAGCGCGTTGGAGCGCGGCAGGTCGCGCATGGACCGTTCGCGAATCGCGGGAGGGGTGGCCGGGTCGTCCAGGATCTCGGCGCCCTGTCGGCGCGCCGGCGTGAGCAGCGGCATCAGCCCCCGAGCAGCGCGTATTCGCCGCGGAAATAGAGCAGGGGCCGCGTGTCGAAGGTGGCCGCGCGGTCCACGGCGCAGACCAGGATCGTGTGGTCGCCGGCCTCATGGCGCTCGCGCACGGTGCACTCCAGGTGCGCCACCGCGCCCGGAAAGAGCACGGCGCCATTCGCGCCGCGCAGCTGGCCCACGCCGTCGAAGCGATCCGCGTCGGCTTCCGCGAAGCGCCGGGAGAGCCCGTGCTGTCCCTCGGCCAGGATGCTGACGCCGATCCCGCGTGCGGTCATCAGCACGCGATGCATGGACGCCGCGTGGTCCACGCATGCGAGCACGAGCGGCGGCTCCAGGCTCAGCGAGCTGAACGCGCTCACGGTCATGCCGTGGTCGCGTCCGTCCGCGTCGCGCGCGGTGATGATGGTCACGCCTGACGCGAACCGGCCGAGCGTGGCGCGAAAGGTGTCCGGATCAACGCTCATTGGTGGGGCACGGGAAGTACGAACAAGCTAAGCAGGAAGGACGGGCGCAGCACCCGGCTGGCGGGGACGAAATCGCCCGTGACGCCGGCCAGGAGGTCGGCCATGTCGCGGCGCGCCTCGAGCACGCGCGCGGCGCGGTTGATCAGCGGCGGCCGGGCGATCACGGCGCCGATGGCCTGCTCGACGAGCCACTTGCCGCGGAACTCGTGGCGGCGTGCGCGGTCGTAAGCGGCGAGGGCTGCGTCCGTCTCGCGCGGCGTCGTGGCGTCCAGCGACGCCCGCGCGTAGAGCGCGGCAAGCTCGCCGCCGCGCAGGGCACAGTAGATCCCCTCGCCGGTGAACGGATCGAAGAAGTCGGCGGCGTCGCCCACGAGGAGCGCGCCCGGCGCCCACGCGCGCCGCGCCCGCGAGGCGAACGGGCCGACTGCGCGCACCGGGGACACGCGCGTCGCGTGCGCAAAGCGCAGGGCCAGCGGCGCCTGCGCGGCCAGCCAGTCGAACAGGAACGCGGTGGGGTCGCGGGCGATCTCACGCGCCATGCGCGCGGGGAACACGGCCGAGACGTTGGTGAGCCCGTCGCCCACGTCGGCCAGGCCGACGAAGCCCGTGCGCCCGACGTGCAGCTCCACCTCGCGGCCCACGCCGGCCAGCCCGCGCACGCGCGTGGTGAGGGCAATCCGCCGCGGCCAGCGGGCGCGATGCGCCAGCCCCAGCCGCGCCGCGACCACCGACTGCAGCCCGTCGGCGCCGACGACGATGCGCGCGCGGATCTCGCGCCGCTGCCCGTCGGCGTCCAGGGTGACGACGCCCGCAACCCGTCCATCCGCATCGCGCGCGAGGTCCACCACGTGCACGCCTTCCCGCACGTCGGCGCCGGCGCGACGCGCGCTCTCGAGCAGGATGGCATCGAGCGTCTCGCGCGGGATGGAGAGCCCGCAGGGGCGGAAGGGCGTGAAGCCGTGCGCGCCCGCGTAGGAGCCGCGGATGGTGGCGCCGCTGGGCGCGCGCACGAGGATGCCGGAAAGCTGCGCCGGGCCGGCGCGCTCCACCTCGTCCAGTACGCCCATCGCGTCCAGGATGCGCGAGGCCTGCGGGCTCAGGCACTCCGCGCACGGCTTGGGGCGGGGAAACCTGGCGCGGTCGAGCAGCAGCACGCGCGTCCCCATGCGGGCGAGCGCGTGTGCGGTGGACGCGCCCGCCGGGCCGCCGCCTACGACGATGACGTCAGGCGACGTCATGCGCCCGCCAGCAGCGCGCCCACGAGCGCGCCGGTCATCGTGCAGAGCACGTTCACCACGTCGTTGTCCAGCCCGGCGATGCCGCCGGTGCGCCGCGTGGCGGCGCCGCACCCGTGCACGCGGCGTTCGGTGGCCTTGCCGCAGGCGTCGCACCAGCGGCGTTCCTGCACCGCGGCGCCGAGCACCGAATCCGCCACGGCGCCGGCGATGCCGGCGGCAAGGGACGCGGCCGCAATCGTCGCCGGCCACCGGAGCGCCAGCGCGACCAGCTCGATGAAGCCGGCACCGAGCGCGGCACCGAAGAAGCCGAGCAGCGTGACGCCGCCGGAGGTCCCGGCGGGCACAGGTTGCAGCGTCAGGATGGACCGTGGCGGGCGCGGGGAGAGCGTGCCGATCTCGGTGGACCAGGTGTCCGCCGTGGCGGCGGCGATGGCGCCCGCCCCGGCGGCCAGCCATGCGGCGCCCGGCCCGAGCACGAACCCCAGCGCCGCGAGGCCGAACACGCCTCCATTGGCCAGCACCTGCACGGCGTCGCGCTCGTCCCCCTTGGCGACGATGTCGTCCGTGCGCGCGGCGCGGTCGGCGGCGCGCACGCGGGAGAGCAGGGACGAGGCGACGAAGAAGGCGATGAGGAGCGCTGCCCAGCTCCACCCGGCGGCCACGGCAATCGTGCCCAGGGCCGTTGCCGCCCACGCCCCCGAGCGCGCCAGCATGCGCGCGCGGCGGGCGGCGAGCGCGATGACTCCCGCGAGCAGCAGGCCGGCCAGGATCCTCACGCGCGGAATCTGCGAGGCGGCGCAGCAACCGGGCAAGCGCACTAGATTATCCCGGGCTGTTGCAGGCCATCCGTTCCACGTGCGTTCGCTCCTGGCGACGCCGCCAGCCTGGCCCCCGGCAATCACCCCCTGAATGCTCGCAACTGTAGACGCCCTGCTGCCCCTGAGCCTGCTCGAGGCGGTCCGCGACGTGGACACGCCCGGCGACCTCGACGCCGAATTCGTCGACGAGCTGCGCAACAAGCGCCTCGGGCTCAGCGAGACCGTATACACCCAGATCAAGCGCTACACCGAGGCCGTGCGCCGCGGGCAGCGCACGCCGCAGGAGGAGTCCGTCGCGCTGGCCCGCCTCATCGGGCGCCGGCCGGACGCCGAGGCGGTGTTCCGCGCGGCGGGACGCTACCTGGCGCTCCAGTCGTACCGCACGATCTCCCCGGTCACGCGCAAGCTGCTGCGCCTGCTGCCGTCGCTGGTGGCGCGCCCGTGGGCGCTGCGCCGCGCGCGGCGGCTGGCCGCGCGGTACCTGAACGGCACGGTGCGCCGCGTGGGCGGCTTCGTGCTGCTG
>DASZRI010000153.1:0-2010 GCA_035549215.1 Gemmatimonadaceae bacterium
CCACGCGGCGGCTACGCGTGTACCGGGGCCGCGGCGGCCGGCCGGACCTCGATCTTCCGCGGCTGCGCGGCCTGGGCCTTGGGCACGGTCACGTGCAACACGCCGTGCGCGTACTCGGCCGAGATCGCGTCGCCATTCACGAAGTCCGGCAGGCGCACGGCCCGCTCGAACGTGCCGGTGACGCGCTCCGAGGCGTAGATGCGCACGTCCTCCTGCTCCTTCGCGGCCGCCTTGGTGCCGCGGATCGTGAGGACGTTCTGCTCGAAGTTCACCTCCACGTCCCTTGGGTCCACGCCCGGCAGGTCCATGGTGATGAGGTACGCGTCCTTGCGCTCCACGACGTCGAGCGCGGGAACCCAGGTGCGGGTCACGGCGCTCTCCCACGGCGTGGCAAGGGCCTGGTCGAGCGCGCGGTTCAGCGTGAGCATGCGGTTCAGCGTCGAGTTCAGGGAACGGGTGGTCAGCATTGGTGCCTCCGTGTGAGTCCTGTGAACCTTCCTGCCGCCACAGGAGTGCATGCGCCGTGCCGTCCGGGATTTGTCAAAGTGGCAACCCGCGCGTGGCGACGGGCCCGCCCGCAGGCAAGTTTGACAGGACGCGCCTGCCACCCCGGGAACGCCGGCGCGGGATTCCCGGTATGTTCACGTGAGATGCACGTCCGGACGGCGCACGTCCGGGCGGCAGGTGCAAGATCGGCGCGCCTGAAGGGGGCGCGCTGCACACCGGCGAGGATTCCCGATGCTGATCCGCAAGCCCGACGACATCCCGTCTTCCGAGATCACGCCCGAGCGTGACTACCTGAACCGCCGTCACTTCCTGAAGCTCGCGGGCGGGATCGGCGTCGCGGCGGCGGGCGGCGCGCTCGTCCCGCGGCTGCTGCACGGCGCCGGCACGCACGAGCAGCAGGAGCCGGACAAGCCCAACTCGTACGAGGACATCACGTCCTACAACAACTACTATGAGTTCGGCACCGACAAGGAGGACCCGAAGGACAACGCGCAGCAGTTCCGCACGTCGCCGTGGTCCATCACCGTCGGCGGGCTGTGCCGCAAGCCGGGTACGCTGTCGCTCGACGACTTCCTGAAGGGCGCCACGCACGTGGACCGCGTCTATCGCCTGCGCTGCGTGGAGGCGTGGTCCATGGTCATCCCGTGGAACGGCTACGTGCTGGCTGACCTGCTCAAGCGGTTCGAGCCGTCGCCGTCCGCGAAGTACGTGAAGTTCACCGCCGTCTACGATCCCGCGCAGATGCCGGGGCAGCGGCGCCCGATCCTGCAGTGGCCGTACGTCGAGGGGCTGCGCATGGACGAAGCCATGCACCCGCTGACGCTGCTCGCCACCGGCCTCTACGGCAAGCCGCTGCCCAAGCAGGACGGCGCCCCCATCCGCCTCGTGGTGCCATGGAAGTACGGCTTCAAGGGGATCAAGGCGATCACGAAGATCGAGTTCGTGGACCAGCAGCCGATGACGACGTGGATGCTCGCCGCGCCCGACGAGTACGGCTTCTACGCCAACGTGAACCCGACGGTGGATCACCCGCGGTGGACGCAGTCGCGCGAGCGGCGCATCGGCGAGTTCCGGCGCCGGCCTACACTGATGTTCAACGGCTACGCCGACCAGGTGGCGTCGCTGTACACGGGCATGGACCTGAGGAAGAACTTCTGAGCATCTCGCAGGTGCTGGGCCGCCAGCGCTGGCTCAAGCCGGCGGTGTTCGTCGCGTGCCTGCTTCCGCTGGCGGACGCGGCGTGGCGTGCCACGCACGACGGGCTCGGCGCGAATCCCATCCGCGAGGCGGAGATCTTCACCGGGCTGTGGACGCTCCGCTTCCTGGCGATCACGCTCGCCGTGACGCCGGTGCGCGAGCTGGCGCACCTTGGCTTCCTGTCGCGGTACCGCCGGATGTTCGGCCTGTTCACGTTCTTCCATGCGTGCGTGCACCTGTCGCTGTGGGTGGGCGTGGACTGGTTCTTCGACGTGGGCGCCATGGCGGACGAGATCGTGAAGCACC
>DASZRI010000154.1:0-20507 GCA_035549215.1 Gemmatimonadaceae bacterium
CACGGCGGGCAGCTCCACGAGCACGGGCGCGGGCGGCGGTGCCGCGCGGAAGCGCCACGCCTCGGGCAGCGAGTGCAGCACGTCGTCCAGCACCACGCCGCGCGCGTCCCGCCGCGCCTCGGCGAATTGTGCCAGCTCCGCGGCCCGGCCGTGCACCCACGCGGCGCACGCCGCCGCATCGGCGGCATCGTGCATCTGCGCGAGCAGCGTGACGGCGATGCCGGTGAGCACGTCGCCACTGCCCGCGGTGGCCAGCGCCGGCGTCCCGCTCGCGCTCACGCGCGGTGCGTGCGCGCCGGGCGTGAATACGACGGTGGGCGTCCCCTTGAGCAGCACGACCGCGCCCAGCCGGTCAGCGACGCGCTGCCCGATCTCGAACCGTGACGCGAGCACGTCGGCCACCGGGCAGCCGGCGAGTCGCGCGAACTCGGCCGCGTGCGGCGTGAGGATCGCGGCGCGGTGGTCGAGCAGCGCGGCCAGCGCGCCGAGGCGTCCCGCGAAGATGTTGAGCGCGTCCGCATCGAGCACGACGGGCCCCCGCCAGTCGCGCAGCAGCCCCTCGAGCATCGTGCGGGCGCGGTCGGACTGCCCGAGTCCCGGCCCGATGGCGATGGCGTCGGCCCATGACGCGACGTCACGCGCAACGGCCGCGGAATCCACTGGCCACGGCGCCGTCATCGCCGCCGGTTCCGCGCAACGCACCGCGTCCAGCGACGCCGTGTCCGCGAACACCTTCACCATCCCCGCCCCGCTGCGCATGGCCGAGCGTGCCGCCAGGATCGCCGCACCAGACATGCCCTCGGCGCCCCCGACGATCGCGATCTTCCGTCGCGTGCCCTTGTGCGCATCGGCGTGGATGACCGGCACGTGCTCCGCGACCCACGACTCGTCGACCAGCTCGCCGGCGCCATCGCCCGTCGCGGCGTGCGCGCCGAGCCCGATGTCCACCACGACGAGTTCCCCGCACGCGCCGCGAGAGACGAGGTGCCCGCGCTTGATCGTGCCGAAGGTGACGGTCAGGTGCGCGTCCACCACCTGCTGCGCGTCGCCGGTCGTCGCGTCGAGCCCCGTGGGGAGGTCCAGCGCGACGACGCGCGCACCGCGCGCGCGCAGGGACTCGATGGCCGCGACCGCCTCGGCGATCGCCCCTCGCGGCACGCCCGTGGCGCCGGTGCCGAGCAGCGCGTCGATCACGATCTCGAAATGCGCCGCGCCGAGTGCCTCGAGGGACACCTGGCCCAGGCGCGCGGACGCGGGGCGCATTGCGGCCTCGCGCGCCGCGATGGCATCGGGCGTTCGCGCGGCCATCGCTTCGCAGGTGTCCACGGCGAGCCCCCGGCGCGCCAGCTCCGCCGCGACGATCCATCCATCACCGCCGTTGTTGCCGGGGCCGCACAGCACGAGCACGCGGGTCCCGGGCGCCGGGGAGAACCGCCGCATGATCTCGCCGGCGGCGGCGGCGCCGGCGCGCTGCATCAGCACGGGCGACGGCGTACCCGCCGCGATCGCGAGCGCGTCACGCGCCGCGGCCTGCGCCGAGGTCACGACCCGCACGAGCTGGCGGTGTTCAGTCATGTCCGGGATCCCGCGCGCGGCAGCGCGCGGCGCCTACTTGTGCGACGTGCCGACCGTGCGGCCGTAGCTCAGTTCGCCGTTGTCGATGCGGACGTTGAAGCCGCAGTCGGGATTGCTGCACGCCCACGCCTTGTAGGTGATCGGGGCGCCGTCGCGGCCGTAGTCGCTGAGCGGCAGCAGCGTGCCGGTGCCGCACTTGCGGCAGGTGGGCAGGTCGCGCGCGGCGTCGCTCACGCGTGGATCGCCCCGCACCACGGGTAGTCACGCTCGAAGGCCTCGGCAAAGTCGAACGCGTCCACGAAGTCCTCGCGGCTGTCGCCGGGCTGGCTGAGCAGGAACCCGAGCTCGACCATGGTGAAGACCACGTCGCCGATGTCGGCGGCGCTGCGGATGCCCCAGTGCTCGAGCACGAGTCGCGCCATGACGCCGTACCGCTCCAGGGCCAGGTCGCGGCAGCCGATGGCGAGCTCGCGTCCCGAGATGTGGCGCCGCTCGGGCAGCCGCTGCTGGCAGTACTCGAGCGCCGCCAGCACGAAGAGGTACGCGCCCTCCTCGAAGCGCTGCTCGATGAGCCGGATCTGGTCCATGATGCCGTCGCGAAACGTCAGCTCGGCCACTGCTCCCTCATCCTTCCTGATGACATCCCTGCCGGGCGGCATGCCCGGTGCCAACAAGATGCGTGGTGATCCCCGCTCCCACAATGCCCGCAGCGGGCGGCGAGTTCCGCCGCCGCGACGGGCACTTGACAGGGGCCGCGGGCGCGTCAGCGCCGGCGGCCGACGGTGGCGTAATAGACGGGGACGCCGAGCGCCACGACGCCGAGCACCGCCGCGGTGCCCCAGCGGCTGGACGGGTCCACCAGCGCGTTCACCAGCAGGTACGCCGTGGAGAGCACGAACAGGATCGGGACCAGCGGGTACCACGGCGTGCGGAACGTCGGCGCGTAGCTCGCGCGCTTGCGCAGCACGAACACCGACGCGACGCCCAGCGCATAGAACGGCACGATGGCCGTCACGAACGTGTCGGCGAGCTGCTCGAAGGTGCGCAGCAGCACGAACACGACGCCCAGCGTCGTCGTGATCGAGATGGCGACCCATGGCGTCTGGTACTTCGGGTGCACCGAGGCCACGCGGCGGAAGAACAGCCCGTCGTCCGCCATGGCGAAGAAGATGCGCGGCGCCGTGAGCAGCGAGCCCGTGAGCGTGCCGAACGTGGAGAGCATCACCGTGACGCCCACGAACGCCACGCCCGGCGCGCCGAGCAGCCGCTGCGCCACGTCAGCCGCGACCAGGCGCGAGTGGCGCACCTCGTCCACGGGCATCACCGCCAGGTAGCCCACGTTGGCCAGCAGGTAGATCGCGATCACCGCCAGCGTGCCGACGATGAGCGCGCGCGGCACGTTGCGCTGCGGGTCGCGCACTTCCCCGGCCACGAAGCTCAGGTCGGCCCAGCCGTCGTACGCCCAGAGCGTGGACACGAGCGCGAGGCCGAACGCCGGGATGGTGAAGCTCCCCGCCGGCGCGACGGGCGTGTAGTGCCCGCCGCCGCTGCGCGACAGCCCGATGGCCAGCGCCACCAGCACGATGAACAGCAGGCCGCCGTACTTCGCGAGCGTCGTCAGGTTGAGCAGCGCCGACGCCTTGCGCACGCCCAGGATGTTGACCAGCCCGAGCAGCGCGATGGCCGCGGCGGCGAGGTAGTGCGCGTAGCTGTCGTACGGCGCCACGGACGGGTCGCGCCCGAACACGCGGAACGCGTACTCGGCGAACGTGATCGAGATCGCGCCGAGCGACGCGGCGCGGATGATCACCAGCTCCGACCACCCGAACGCGAACGCGGGCATGCGCCCGAACGCCTCGCGGATGAAGACGAAGATGCCGCCCGTCTCCGGGAACGCGGAGCCGACCTCCGCGAGCGTGAGCGCACCGCAGAGCGCGAACAGCCCGCCCATGACCCACACCGCGAGCAGCGCCAGCGGGCCGGGCAGCTTGTCGGCGATGCCCGCCGGCGAGCGGAAGATGCCCGAGCCGATCGTCGAGCCGATCAGGACCGCGACCGCGCTCCAGAAGCCAAGCTGGCGAGGCAGCGCGCGGCGTTCCTGTCCGCCGCTCATGCGATGGCCGGCGCCTCGACGCCCGGGTACAGCGGGAAGGCACTCGTCAGCGCGCGCACGTCCGCGCGCACCGCTGCCAGCGTGTCGGCATCCTCGGGGGCGCGCAGCACCCGGTCAATGAGCACCGCGATGCGCTCCATCTCCGGCTCGCGCATGCCGCGCGTCGTCACCGCCGGCGTGCCGATGCGGATGCCGCTCGTCACGAACGGCGACTGCGTCTCGCGCGGCACGGTGTTCTTGTTCACCGTGATGCCCGCCGTGTTCAGCGCCTGCTCGGCCAGCTTGCCGGTGAGGCCCGTGCCGCGGCTGCGCAGGTCCACGAGCATCAGGTGGTTGTCGGTGCCGCCGGACACGATGTGGTAGCCCAGCCGCATCAGGGCGCCGGCCAGCGTGCTCGCGTTGCGCACCACCTGCTCGCAGTACGCCTTGAACGACGGCTCCAGCGCTTCCCTGAACGCCACCGCCTTGGCCGCGATCACGTGCTCCAGCGGGCCGCCCTGCATGCCCGGGAACACCGCCTTGTCGATCGCCTTGGCGTGCTGCGCGCGGCAGAGGATGAGGCCGCCGCGCGGGCCACGCAGCGTCTTGTGCGTGGTGGACGTCACGACGTCGGCGTGCGGCACGGGCGACGGATACACGCCCGCGGCCACGAGCCCCGCGAAGTGCGCCATGTCCACCATGAACACCGCGCCCACCTCGCGCGCCACCTCCGCGAAGGCCGCGAAGTCCACGACGCGGGAGTACGCACTGTAGCCCGCGATGATCATCCGCGGCCGGTGCTCGCGCGCCTTGCGCCGCACGTCGTCGTAGTCGATGAACCCCTCGTCCGTGACGCCGTACGAGATCGCGTGGTAGAGGACGCCGGAGAAGTTCACCGGCGACCCGTGCGTCAGGTGCCCGCCGTTGGACAGGTCCATGCCCAGGAACGTGTCGCCCGGCTTGAGCATGGCCATGAACACGGCCGCATTGGCCTGCGCGCCGGCGTGCGGCTGCACGTTGGCGTGCTCGGCGCCGAAGAGCTGCTTCGCCCGGTCGATGGCGAGCTGCTCCACCTGGTCCACCACCTCGCAGCCGCCGTAGTAGCGCTTGCCCGGGAGCCCCTCGGCGTACTTGTTCGTGAGGGGCGAGCCCATCGCCTCGAGCACCGCGGGCGAGACGAAGTTCTCGCTCGCGATCAGCTCCAGGCCATGCTCCTGGCGCGCCGTTTCCTCGGCGATGAGGCGCGCGATCTCGGGATCAGTGCTGCGCAGCGCGGCGCCGGGAGGGCACCGGTCCCAGGCCACCCAGTTCTTGGTCACGTCTGCTCCGGTTCCGCGGGACGCTCGATCTTCACCACGCGGCGGGCGTGGCGCCCGCCCTCGAAGGGCGTCTCGAGCCAGGTCTTCAGGATCTCCACCGCGCGCGCCTCGTCCAGGAACCGCGCCGGGAGCACGAGGACGTTCGCATCGTTGTGCTGGCGGGCCAGCGCCGCGATCTCCGGCGCCCACGAGACCGCGGCGCGCACGTTCGGGTACCGGTTGGCCACGTACGACATGCCCAGCCCGGTGCCGCACAGCAGCACGCCGCGCTCCACCTCGCCCGCCGAGACGCGCTGCGCCAGGGGATGGGCATAGTCGGCGTAGTCCGTGGACTCCGCCGACGGGGTGCCCAGGTCCTCGACGTCGTACCCCATGCCCGCCAGCACGGCTTCGAGCTTCTCCTTCAGCTCGAAGCCGGCGTGGTCAGCGGCAATGAGGATACGGCTCACTTGTTCGGCCACTGCGGCCAGGTGCGCACCATCGTGCCTACCGCGCGGATGCGCTGCTCGGCCAGGCGATCGGCCGCGACGTACGTCGGCACCTTGTCGTGCTTGGCGATGGCGAACACCTTGAGCACGGTGTCGTAGATCTCGTCAGCCTTGCGGAAGGCACGTGCCGAGGTCCAGCCCGCCAGCTCGCTGTACACGTTGATCACGCCGCCGGCGTTGGCCACGTAGTCGGGCGCGTACAGGATGCCGCGCGCCTCGAGTTCGCTGCCGTGGCGCTCCTCGAGGAGCTGGTTGTTCGCGGCACCGGCCACGATCTCCACCTTGAGCTGCGGCAGCGTCTTGTCGTTGATGATCGCGCCGAGCGCGCACGGGGCGAAGATGTCCGCCTCCGCCGTGTAGATCTCGTCCGCCGACACGGCCCGCGCGCCGAACTCGTTCACCACGCGCTTCACGCGCTCGCCATCGATGTCGGTGACGATGAGCTTGGCCCCCGCCTCGTGCAGCTCCTTGGCCAGGAAGTAGCCCACGTGGCCGCAGCCCTGCAGCGACACCGTCTTGCCGGACAGGTCGTCCGAGCCCCACTTCTCCTTGGCCGACGCCTGGATGGCGCGGAACACGCCGTGCGCCGTCACCGGCGACGGGTCACCCGAGCGGCCGGCCAGCCCGGAGACGTAGTCCGTCTCCATGTGCACGAAGTCCATGTCCGCCGTGCTCGTGCCCACGTCCTCGGCCGTGATGTAGCGCCCGCCCAGCGACTCCACGAAGCGGCCGTGCGCGCGGAAGAGCATCTCGCGGTCGGTCGTCTTGTTGTCGCCGATGATCACGGACTTGCCACCGCCCAGGTTCAGGCCGGCGACCGCGTTCTTGTAGGTCATGCCGCGCGCCAGGCGCAGCGCGTCCACGATCGCGTCCTCGTCCGACGCGTACTTCCAGAAGCGCGTGCCGCCGAGCGCGGGGCCGAGCGTCGTGCTGTGGATCGCGATGATGCCGCGGTAGCCGGACGCCGCGTCCTGGCAGAGCACGAGCTGCTCGTGGCCCATGCCGGCGATGGTATCGAAGAGTTTCATGAGGCAATCTCAGGTGGAAGAGGAACCAAGCTGCGAATACAACTCGCGCGCGATCACGATGCGCTGGATCTCCGAGGTGCCCTCGTAGATCTCGGTCACCTTCGCGTCGCGGAACAACCGCTCGACGGGATAGTCCGTGACGTACCCGTAGCCGCCGAACACCTGCACGGCCTGCGTCGTCACCCACATGGCCGTCTCGCTGGCCATGAGCTTGCTCATCGAGCTGAACTGCGTCACGGGCTGGCCACGGTCCTTGGCCGCGGCCGCCGCGTGCAGCAGCGCGCGCGATGCCGCCACGCGCGCCGCCATGTCGGCCAGCTTGAACTGGATGGCCTGGAACTCCTTGATCGGCTTGCCGAACTGCCGGCGCTCCGCCGCATAGCTGGCCGCGTGCTCCAGCGCGGCGCGCGCGATGCCGACGGCCTGCGCCGCGATGCCCAGGCGCCCGTTGTCGAGCGACTGCATGGCGTACACGAAGCCGCTCCCCGGCTCGCCGAGCAGGTTCTCCGCCGGCACGCGCAGGTTGTCGAATACGAGCTGGACGGTGGGCGAGGCGCGCAGCCCCATCTTGTCCTCCTTCTTGCCCACCTTGAAGCCCGGCATGTCCGGCGTGACGATGAACGTGCTGATGCCGCGCGCCCCGCGCCGGTCGCCCGGCGCATCGGTGCGCGCCATGGCCAGGATCACGTCGCCCTTCGTGCCGCTCGACACCCACGCCTTGGTGCCGTTCAGCACCCAGTGGTCGCCGTCCCGCACCGCCTGCGTGCGCAGCGACGCGGCGTCGGAGCCCGCGTCGGGCTCGGAAAGCGCGAAGGCGCCCAGCTTCTCGCCGCGCGCCATCGGGCGGAGGTAGCGCTGCTTCTGCTCCTCGGTGCCCCACTTGAGCAGCATCTGCGTGGGGAGCGAGTTGTGCACGCTCATCATCACGGCAACCGACGCGTCCACCGCGGCGATCTCCTCGAGCGCCACGAGGTAGGTGAGCGTGTCGAGCCCGAGCCCATCGTACGCCTCGGGGATGAGCATGCCCATGAACCCGAGCGCCCCCATCCTCGCGGGGAGCGTGGGCTCGAAGTAGGCGTCGCGGTCCCACGCCGCGCTGTGCGGCGCGACCTCCTGCAGCGCGAACTCGCGCGCCACCCGCTGGATCTCCCGCTGCTCCTCGGAGAGCGGCGTCAGTGCCCAGGTCATGCGCTCAGTAGGTGTAGAAGCCGCGGCCCGTCTTGCGCCCCAGCCACCCCTGCGCGACGTACTTCCGCAGCAGCGGGCACGGGCGGTACTTCGGGTCGCCCAGCCCCTCGTGCATCACCTCGAGGATGGCAAGGCAGGTGTCGAGGCCGATGAAGTCGGCCAGCGTCAGCGGGCCCATCGGGTGGTTCATCCCCAGCTTCATCACCGTGTCGATCGCCTCCGCCGTGCCGACGCCTTCCATGAGGCAGTACACCGCCTCGTTGATCATCGGCATCAGGATGCGGTTGGCGATGAATCCCGGGTAGTCATTCGCCTCGACCGGCGTCTTGCCCACGGCCTTGGCCAGCGCGACGACCTTCTGCGTCACCGCGTCGCTCGTCGCCAGGCCGCGGATGATCTCCACGAGCTGCATCACCGGCACGGGGTTCATGAAGTGCATGCCGATCACGTGCTCGGGGCGCTTGGTGCGGCCGGCGATCTCGGTGATCGAGATCGAGCTCGTGTTCGTCGCCAGGATGGCACCCTCGGGCGCCAGGCGATCCAGGTCGGCGAAGATCCGGAACTTGAGGTCCTTGTTCTCGGTCGCGGCCTCGATCACGAGCGTGGCATCCTGCACCACCTCGGGCGAGTCGCAGTCGGTGATGCGCGCCAGGATCGCGTCCTTGTCGGCCGCCTGGAGCGTGCCCTTCTTGATCTGGCGATCCAGGTTCTTCGCGATCGTGTCGCGCCCGCGTGCCAGCGCGTCGCGCGAGACGTCAATCATCAGGACGGGAAAGCCGGCCTGCGCGAACACGTGCGCGATGCCGTTCCCCATCTGCCCTGCGCCGAGGACCGCGATGCGGTCTGCCATGCTATGACTCCTCGCGGCGCGCGCGCCGCGCGTAGAGATACGTGAGTCCCGCCATCATGCCGGCCGCCGCCGCGACGCCGCCCTCCGGGCCCCACGCGCCGCCCGTCAGCCAGCCGGCTCCGGCATCCACCATCCGGTAGTTCGGCGTCTCCATCGGGAAGCCGCTCACCGCCGAATGAAGGACGCCGGCCATCACCCAGTTCCACGCGAAGTGCGCCATCCACGCCGCATACAGGCTGCGCGTGGCGAGCACGATCGCGCCGAGCATCACGCCGGCCAGCGCCACCATCGTGATCGACTCGGCCGTCGCTCCGGCATTCGCCAGGTGCAGCAGGCCGAACCCCACGCTGGTCGCCGCCAGCGCCCACCGCCACCCCCACGCGTCGCGCAGCACCGCCAGCACGTAGCCGCGCGTGAGCAGCTCTTCCATCAGCGCCGCGGGCAGCAGGAACCACGCCACCCGCGCCGCGGACGCCAGCCACGATCCCGCCGGCGCCGCTTCCATGCGCAGCTCGTGCGCGACCAGCAGCGCCGCGCACGGAAGCCCGATGGCGAGGGCGCCGATGCCCCACCCTTCCACCCACGCCGCGGGACGCGCCGCGTCCCGCCCCAGCCACACCGCCGACCACGGCTGCCGATCAATGCTGCGCAGCGCGATCGCATGGCCGCCCAGCAGCCCGGCGACGCCCACCCAGCCTTCCACGCTCACCTGGATCCCGGCGCGCGCCGAGAGCCAGGCCAGCGGTCCTGCGAGCAGCGCTCCCGCCACCACCCACGACGTGAACGTGGCGACGGCAAAGACCGCGAGGCGCCACGGCGCGCGCAGGGCGCCGCCGGGCGTGTAGAACAGTTGCGCGGCCGTCAATCAGCCGCAGCGCGCTCGCTCGACGGACGCGTGACCAGCGCCGCCACGAGTGCCTTGCCCGCGTCGAACGCGACGAACGGCAGCACGCCAAGCACCGCCGCGCGCGTCACGCTCCCGGTGAGCACGGCGAGCTGCGCCAGTCCGCCCAGGTACAGCACGAGCATGCCGGACATCGCAGCCAGGCTGCGCCGCACGAAGGTCGTCGCGCGCGCGGCGAGCAGGCCCGCCACGTACGCCGCCACCGGGTAGGCCAGGATGTAGCCGCCCGTCGGCCCGATCAGGCGCGCCAGCCCGGGCGCGCCCTCGGGCGCGAACACCGGCAGCCCGGCCACGCCGGCCGCGATGTAGAGCACCATGCTGGCCGCGCCGGCCACCGGGCCGAGCATCATGCCCGCGAGCACCACGAGCAGCGGCTGCAGCGTGAGGGGCACGGGCGTGCCCGGCAACGGGATGGCGACCTGCGACGCGGCGACGAGCGCCGCCGCGAAGCCGACGGTACCGAGGAGGGCCAGCCGACGATCCTGCGTGAGCGAATGAGTGGTCATGGTCAGTCCCGGGTGACGCTGAGGGCTACGGCGTCGCCTCCGCCCAGGCACAACGTCGCCAGGCCGGAATGCGCGCCTCGATCCTGCATCGCATACAACAGGGTGGTGAGCACACGGGCGCCGCTGGCGCCGATGGGGTGACCGAGCGCGATGGCACCACCATGGACGTTCACGCGGTCCCAGTCCCAGCCCAGCCCCTGGCCGTCGGCGAGCGCCTGCGACGCGAACGCCTCGTTCGCCTCGATCAGGTCGTACTCACCGATCGCCTTGCCGCTCTTCTTCATGAGGTTCTGCACGGCGTGGATGGGCGCGAAGAACAGGTCCTGCGGCTCCGTGCCGCCGGTGGCGTACGCCTCGATGCGCGCCAGGATTGGCACGCCGTGCGCCTTGGCCCACGCTTCCGACGCGACGACCACGGCCGCGCCGCCGTCGTTCAGGCTCGACGCGTTGCCGGCGGTGACGGACAGGTCTTCCGGCTTGTCGCCCTGGCCAGGAAACGCGGGGCGCAGCTTGCCCAGCGACTCGAGCGTCGTGTCCTTGCGCGGGCCCTCGTCCGCGTTGACGATCGTCGGCCCCTTGCGGCCCGGGATCTCCACGGGGACGATCTCGGCGGCGAACTTGCCCGCCTCCTGCGCCGCCACGGCCTTGCGGTGCGAGGCGACGGCGAACTCATCCTGCATCTGGCGCGTGACCTTCGCCTTGCGCGCCGTGTATTCCGCGTGGCCGCCCATGTGGACGTCGCAGAACGCGCACCACAGGCCGTCCTTGATCATGCCGTCCACGAGCGACTGGTCGCCGAGCTTCACGCCCCCGCGCATGCCATACACATAGTAGGGCGCGTTGGACATGGACTCCTGGCCGCCGGCGACGATGACCTCGCGGTCGCCCGCCTTGATCGCCTGCGCGGCGAGCATGACGGCCTTGAGGCCGGATCCGCAGACCTTGTTGATGGTGAGCGCGGACACCGTGGCGGGGATCCCGGCCTTGATCAGGGCCTGGCGTGCAGGCGCCTGCCCCACGCCGCCCTGGATCACGTTGCCCATGATGACTTCCTGGACCTCGGAGGCGGGGACACCGGCGCGCGGGAGCGCCGCCTTGATGCCCACCGCGCCCAGCTCCGGCGCGCTCAACGACGACAAGCCACCCAGGAACTTGCCGATCGGCGTCCGGGCAGCGGAGAGGATGACGGGAGTGTTGGTCATGCCCCGTAACATAAACGCGGGCAGCGGGCAGCGCAGGGGCGGCGGGGTCGGGTACTGCGCAGGGCCGATAACCGCGCAGGACCGACAACTGCGCAGGACCGACAACCGCGCAGGGCCGACAACCGCGCAGGACCGACAACCGCGCAGGACCGACAACCGCGCAGGACCGACAACCGCGCAGGACCGACAACCGCGCGGGGCCGGAGCAGCGGGAACTAGAGAAGAGCGGAACGGCGTGGGGCGGCGGGACCAGAGCCCAGGCACCCATTCGGGCCAGGAACTGCGAACGGCGGCGCCCGGGTAAGGGCAGCCGCCGTCGGTGGTCATCTGGGGTCGGAAGTACGCAGTCAGCGGATCGCAGTCAGCCGTTCGCAGTCAGCCGTTCGCAGTCAGCCGTTCGCAGTCAGCCGTTCGCAGTCAGCAGTCTTCAGTTCGCAGTTCGCACTGCTGCAGTTCCGGTCCTGCGCCGTTCTCGGCCCTGCGCCGTTCCCGGTCCTGCGCCGTTCCCGGCCCTGCGCCGTTTCAGCTTCTCGCTCCTACCTCTTCAAGCACCTTCGCCACAAACGCCTCCACCGCCATCACTTCCTGCTTCTTCCCTTCGCCGCGCGCCCGCACCGCGACGCTGTCCGCCTCCGCCTCGCGCTTCCCGATCACCGCCATGTACGGCACCTTCATCACCTCGCCGTCGCGGATCCGGTAGTTCAGCGTCTCATTGCGGTCGTCCAGGTGCGCGCGGATCCCCGCGGCCCGCAGCCGGCTCGTCACCCCCCGTGCCACGTCGCCCAGCTCATCGGTAATCGGCAGCACGCGCACCTGCTCGGGCGCCAGCCACGTCGGGAAGGCGCCGGCGTAGTGCTCGATCAGGATGGCGATGAACCGCTCGAACGAGCCGCTCACCGCGCGGTGGATCACCACCGGCCGGTGCATCGCGTTGTCCTCGCCCACGTACTCGAGGTCGAACCGCTCCGGCGCCAGGTAGTCGAGCTGGATCGTGCCCAGCTGCCACGCGCGCCCCAGCGAGTCCGTCACGTCGAAGTCGATCTTCGGGCCGTAGAACGCGCCGTCACCCGGCTTGAGCTCGTACGGCATCCCCGTCGCCTCGAGCGCGGACTTCAGCGCCGCCTCGGCGCGGTCCCACATCGCGTCCTCGCCCAGGCGCACCTCGGGCCGCGTCGCGAACTTCACCCGCGCCGTGAGCCCGAACGTCCTGTAGTACTCCAGGATCAGCGACGCCAGGAAGCGCACTTCCTCCGCCACCTGGTGCTCGGCCAGGAAGATGTGGCAGTCGTCCTGCTGGAACTGCCGCACCCGCGTGAGCCCCGACAGCGCCCCCGTCACCTCGTTCCGGTGCAGGACGTCGAACGTCGCGAAGCGCAGCGGCAGCTCGCGGTACGAGTGCTTGCGCGACAGGTACATCAGGTAGTGCGACGGGCAGTTCATGGGCTTGAGCGAGAAGTCATGCTCCTGCGTCTCGCTGTCGAGCACCAGGAACATGTTCTCCCGGTACTTTCCCCAGTGCCCCGACATCTCCCACAGCCCCTTGTTGTACAGCAGCGGGGTGCGGATCTCCTGGAACTTGTCGCGCTGCAGCTCGCGCACGAACTCCACCAGCGTGTTGTAGATGCTCGTCCCGCGGTCGGTCCAGAACGCGGCGCCGGGCGAGAACTGGTGGAACAGGAACAGGTCGAGCTGCCGGCCCAGCACGCGGTGGTCGCGACGCTTGGCCTCCTCGATCCGGAAGAGGTACGCGTCCAGGTCCTCTTTCTTGAACCACGCCGTGCCGTAGATGCGCTGCAGCATCTGGCGCTTCTCGTCGCCACGCCAGTACGCGCCCGCCGTGTGCAGCAGCTTGAAGTGCTTCAGGTGCGACGTGTCGGGCACGTGGGGGCCGCGGCACAGGTCCGTGAACGGCCCGTCGGTGTACGTGGAGATCACCTCGTCCTCGCCCAGCTCCGACAGTCGCTCGAGCTTGAGCGGGTCGTCCGCGAACCGGCGCTGCGCCTCCGCGCGCGACACTTCCTCGCGCACGAAGGGGAACTTCTCCTGCGCCACCTTGCGCATCTCTTCCTCGAAGCGCGCCAGGTCCTCCGGCGTGAACGGACGCTCCACCTCGAAGTCGTAGTAGAACCCATCCTCGATGGACGGGCCGAAGCCGATCTTCGCCTCGGGCCGCACGCGCCGCACCGCCGTGGCCAGGATGTGCGCGGCCGAGTGGCGCAGCACGTCCAGCGCCCGGGCGTCCTTCGCCGTCAGCACGCGGAAGCTGCCGCCCTCGCGCAGCGGCGTCATCAGGTCCTGCACCTTCCCGTCCACCTCCACCGCGAGCGCGGCCTGCGCCAGCCGCTCGCCGATGGACTTCACGACGTCGAGGGGAAGCGTGCCGGGCGCGACGTCACGTGTCGCGCCGTCGGGCAGCGTGAGGGTCAGCATGTCCGAGGGCCGGTCAATCATCTGCAGCGGCGGTCTAGAGGAGCGGTACGATCGAGCGTTCGTACCGGAAGTAGAGGACGAGTCCCGCGATCACCACGAGGGCGAACACGCCCCACAGGGTCAGGCGCGTCCACGGAATCGGCTCCGCGGGGAGCACCTCGTCCTTCCGGAGGAGTCGCGAAACGCGCATGGCGCTGGGTCCGAGAACGGGCGGTGTTGGGGACGGACGGCAGTCGCTCGACGCCGTCTCCTAAGCTATCGTTCCCCCATCGCCTTCGCCACAGGGATGAGACGCATGACCCGCACCCGCGACACGAGTTCCTCGACATCCGTGATCCTGAGCGCGGCCGTCGGCGCCGCCGCCGGGTTCGCGGTCGGGGTGTTCCTCGCCCAGCGCATGGGCGGCGCCGGCGGCCTCGCCTCGCGCGTGCGGCGGGGCCGCCGGGCGGACGCCACATCCGTCCCGACCCCGCCCGACCTCTCCCACGACCTGGACGAAGACCTCGAGGACGAGATCGTCGGGGACTACTCCAGCGACGAGGAACTCGGCGCGCGCGTGCTCGAGGTCTTCTCCAACGACCCGGTGCTGAGCGAGCGCGCCATCGACATCGAGCCGCTGGGCGACGGCGTCGTCGAGCTCACCGGCTGGGTGGACGACGACCGCGAGATCGCCCACGCCACGACGCTCGCGCGCGGCGTGCCGGGCGTGTTCGGCGTCGTGAACCACCTGGCCGCGGAAGCGGCAACCCGCGGCGCCTGACCGCGACGCGGCTCTCGGCGACCACACGGCCTCCAGCACGGCCGCGGCCGGCCGACGCTCTTCATCGGGTGCGCGGCGGGGGTTAGCTTACACGGTTCCACTGTTCTCCCCCGCACCACACCGATGGCGAGCCCAGGCACCGACCTCCCCGACCGCTACGATCCGTCCGCCACCGAGGCGGACATCTACCAGCGCTGGCTCCGGGCCGGCGCCTTCACGGCGCACGCGCAGGCCTCGGCGCGCACCGGCGGCGACCGCGATCCGTTCACGATCGTCATGCCGCCGCCCAACGTCACCGCCATCCTGCACGTCGGGCACGGGCTCAACAACACGGTCCAGGACGTCATCATCCGCTGGGCGCGCATGCAGCCCGGCATCGAGGCGCTCTGGGTGCCCGGCACCGACCACGCCGGCATCGCCACGCAGAACGTCGTCGAGAAGCAGCTCGCCGCCGAGGGCAAGACGCGCTTCGACCTCGGGCGCGAGGCCTTCGTCGAGCGGACCAAGGCGTTCGTCGCCGAGACGGGCGGCACCATCCTCGACCAGCTCCGCGCCCTGGGCTGCTCGGCCGACTGGACGCGCACCGCGTACACCTTCTCGCCGGAGCTGTCCCGCGCCGTGCGCGAGGCGTTCGTGCGGCTGTTCGAGAAGGGGCTGATCTACCGCGGCCACCGCGTCATCCACTGGTGCCCGCGCTGCCTCACGTCGCTCAGCGACGAGGAAGCCGAGTTCGAGCCCGAGACGGGCAAGCTGTACCACGTGCACTACCCGGTGAGCGACGACCCGTCGCGCATGCTCACGGTGGCCACCACGCGCCCCGAGACGATGCTCGGCGACGTGGCCGTGGCCGTGAACCCGGCGGACGAGCGCTACCGCGACCTCGTGGGCCGCACCGTGCGCCTGCCGATCCTGGATCTCGAGATCCCGGTGGTCGCGGACGACTACGCCGACCCCGCGTTCGGCACCGGCGTGGTGAAGATCACGCCGGCGCACGACGCGAACGACTTCGAGGTCGGCATGCGGCACCAGCTCGCGATGCCGGTGGTGATCGACGAGACCGCGCGCATGCGCGAGGTATCGGACGCCGCCGGCCGCGTGCCGGCCTGGCTCGCCGGCCTGGACCGCTTCGAGGCGCGCGAGAAGATCGTCGAGGCGCTCAAGGCGTCCGGCGCGCTCGTGAAGGTCGAGACGCACACGCACAACGTCCGGCACTGCTACCGCTGCGACACCGTCGTCGAGCCGCGGCTCTCCGACCAGTGGTTCGTGCGCATGGCGCCGCTGGCGAAGCCCGCGCTCGAGGCCGTGCGCACGGGCGCCATCCGCATCCTGCCCGAGCGTTGGGAGGCGGTGTACACCAACTGGCTCGAGGGCATCCGCGACTGGAACATCTCGCGGCAGCTCTGGTGGGGCCATCGCGTGCCGGTGTGGTACTGCGACCGCTGCGCCGCACCGCACGACGTCATCGCCAGCCGCGAGGACCTCACGCAGTGCCCGCACTGCGGCGGCCCCGTGCGCCAGGACGAGGACGTGCTCGACACGTGGTTCTCCTCCTGGCTCTGGCCCATCTCCACGCTTGGCTGGCCCGACGAGCAGGCGCCGGACCTCGCCGCGTTCTACCCGACCGACGTGCTCGTCACCGCCCCGGAGATCCTGTTCTTCTGGGTGGCGCGCATGATCATGGCCGGGTACGAGTTCCGGGGGCGCGCGCCCTTCCACACGGTGCTGCTGCACGGCACCGTGCGCGACACCGAGCATCGCAAGATGTCCAAGTCGCTGGGCAACGGCATCGACCCCATGGACGTCATCCGGCTCTACGGCGCCGACGCGCTGCGCTGGACGCTGGTGTCGGGCATGGGACTCGGCGCGGACGTGATCCTCGACCCGCGCGACCTGGAGAAGTCCTTCGCCACCGGGCGCAACTTCGCCACCAAGCTGTGGAACATCGCGCGGTTCCTGCTGTCCAACGTGGGCAATGAGCCTGTGCCACCGCTCGACAGCATTGCGCCCGAGCGCCTCACGCGCGCCGACGCGTGGATCCTCGCGCGCCTCGACGCCGCCATCGCCGAGTGCAACACGGCGCTCGGCCCGCTGCGCCCGACGACGCCCGTCAATGCCCCGGACGGCCATGCGTGGCGTCCCGAGGAGCGCTACGCGGGCATGCGCCTCAACGAGTACGCGGAGACCGCGCGCCGCTTCGTGTGGAGCGAGCTCGCCGACTGGTACCTCGAGGCGATCAAGGGCCGGCTCGCAGAGCCGGGCGCCGACCGCGACGTGGCGCGCGCCGTGCTCGTGCACGCGTTCGACGCCGCACTCCGCCTGCTGCACCCTATCGTCCCGTACATCACGGAAGCCATCTGGCAGACGCTGCCGTCGCGGCCCGAGGGTGCGGTACTGATGCTCGCGTCCTGGCCCACGCCGACGCGCACGGCACAGCGGGGCGCGGACGAGTTCGAGCTCGTCCGTGAGGCCGTGAGCGCGCTTCGCCAGATCCGCGCCGAGTACGCAGTGCCGCCGGGCAAGCTGGTGGACGCGCACGCCGTGGCCGGCGACGGTGCGGCCCGCGTGTTCGCCGAGGAAGGCAGCGTGATCGGGCGCCTGGCCCGCGTCGCACTCCGCGTGGGCGGGGCCGCCCCCGCCGGCGCCGCGGCCCACGCGATCCTCAGCGGCGCGAGCGAGCTGGTGGTTCCGCTCGCCGGGCTCATCGACGTCGAAAAGGAATGCGCGCGCCAGAAGGCCGAGCTCGCCAACCTCGAGAAGCAGATCACCGCGCTCGAGGGACGCCTGGCGAACGAGAAGTTCGTGTCCAAGGCGCCGGCCGCCGTGGTCGAGGCGGAACGCGAGAAGCTCCGCGACTGGGCCGCGCGCCGCACGCAACTCCAGGAGAAGGTGCGATCGCTGTGCGGCGCCTGATCGCGCTCGCGCTGCTCGCCGGCTGTGCCTCCGCCGGCCTGCCCCCGGGCGGGCCGGACGACCACACGCCGCCCAAGCTGCTCGCCACCACGCCCGATTCCGGCGCGGTGAACGTCAAGGCGAAGTCCGTCATCTTCAAGTTCGACGAGGTCGTGAGCGACCGCTCCGGCCCCACGCAGGACCTGAACGGCCTGTTCCTCATCTCGCCGCGCGACGGCGCGCCGCGCATCTCGTGGCACCGCGATCGCATCGAGGTGCGCGGGCACGGCGACTTCCGCCCCAACACGGCGTACACCGTCACGCTGCTGCCCGGCCTGGCCGACCTGGCGAGCAACCTCACCAAGGCCAGCCGGACGATCGTCTTCAGCACGGGGCCGACCTTCCCGCGGTTCGGCGCGCTGGGCCGCGTGTTCGACTGGAGCGCCGAACGCGTCGCCGCCGGCGCCGTCGTCGAGGCCATCGCGCACCCCGACAGCACGACGTACATCACCACCGCCGACTCCACCGGCCAGTTCCACCTCGGCCCGTTCGGCCCCGGGACGTACACGCTCCGCGCGTTCATCGACCAGAACAAGAACCTCACGCAGGATGTCGGCGAGCTGTGGGACACCCTGCACGTCGAGATCACCGATACGCAGCCGTACGTGGAGCTGCTCGCCGCCAAGCGGGATACCTTCCCCGCCCGCATGTCCTCGGTGGCCCAGGACGACAGCACGACCATCCGCCTGACCTTCGACAAGCCGCTGTCGCCCGACCAGGTCTTCACGCCGGCCAACTTCCGCGTCGTGCGCGCGGACTCCACGCCGCTCAAGATCGTGTGGGCCAGGACGCTCGCCGTGTTCGAGGCCGACCGCGCCAAGGCGCACGACGACTCGGTGCGCGTGGCCGACTCGCTCGCCGCGCTCAAGGACACCAGCAAGCGCGCCGCCAAGCCACCCGCGCCCGCGCCGACGCCCTCGCTCGAGCCGAAGGCGCCACCACCGCCCAAGCCGTCCAAGCCGGCGCCGCCAACGGTGATCGTCCTGCGACTCGACCCGGCCACGCACCTGGAAACGGGAAAGCAGTACCGCGTCACCGCCACCGGAGTGCTCAACCTGCTCGGCTACAAGGGCGACGTGAACCGCGTGCTCTCCATCCCGAAGCCGACGCCCGTGAAGTCGGATTCGACCAAGGGGCCCGTGGGCAAGCCGACACCCGTCGACAGCACGAAGGGCAAGCCGCAACCGCCAGCTCCCGCCAGGAAGCCGTGACCGATCCGCGACGGGCGCTGCCGAGCGTGAACGCATTGCTGGAACTGGACGCCGTCCGCCAGCTTGCCGCCGACGCTCCGCGCGCGCTCGTCGTGGACGCCGTTCGGCAGGTGCTCGACGGCGTGCGGCGCGATGGGCACGCCCCGGCGTCACCGGACGCATGGGCATCCCGCATCCGCGACATGCTCGCGCGCGCGACGCAGCCCTCGCTGCGCCCCGTGCTCAACGGCACCGGCGTCGTGCTGCACACCAACCTGGGCCGCGCGCCGCTCGCCAGCGCGGCCATCGACGCCATGCAGCGCGTGGCCGCGGGGTTCAGCAACCTCGAGTATGACCTCGACGCCGGCGCGCGCGGGTCGCGCTACGCACACTGCGCCGCGCTCCTGCGCGAGCTCACGGGCGCCGAGGACGCCATCGTGGTCAACAATGGCGCGGCGGCCATGCTCCTCGCGCTGAACACCGTCGCCGACGGCCGTGAGGCCATCGTCTCGCGCGGCGAGCTGGTCGAGATCGGGGGCAGCTTCCGCGTGCCCGATGTCATGGCCAAGAGCGGCGCGCGGCTCGTCGAGGTCGGCACCACCAACCGTACGCACCTGGACGACTACCGTCGCGCGCTCGGCGCGGAAACGGCCGCGCTGGTCAAGGTGCACCGCAGCAACTTCGCGGTCGAGGGCTTCGTGGCCGAGGTGGACGTGCGCGAGCTCGCGGCGCTCGGCGCCTCGCGCGGCGTCCCCGTGCTGCACGACCTCGGCAGCGGCCTCATGATGCCGCTCGACGCCATCGGCCTCACCGGCGAGCCAACCGCCCGCGATGCGATCGCTGCCGGTGCGGCGCTCGTGACCATGAGCGGCGACAAGCTGCTCGGCGGCCCGCAGGCGGGGATCATCGTGGGGGCATCCGCGCTGCTCGCGCGCATCCGCTCCAACCCGCTCACGCGTGCGCTGCGCGTGGACAAGCTCACGCTCGCCGCGCTCGAGGCCACGCTCGCGCTGTACCGCGAGCCGGGGCGCGCCCTGCGCGAAATCCCCGCGCTCGCCATGCTCGGCGCGCCCGTGGACGCGCTGCACGAGCGCGCGCACGCCATCCGGCGCGCACTCCCGGCCGACGCGGACATCGCCATCGTCGAGAGCGACGCAACGGTGGGAGGCGGCGCGTTTCCCGTCGCCCGCATCGCCTCGGTCGCGCTCTCCATCGGCGGGGACGCCGTGGCGCTCGAGGCCCGGCTGCGCCTCGGCGATCCCGCAGTCATCGCCCGCGTCGCGCAGCAACGCGTGATCATTGACGTCCGCACGATCCTGCCCCACCAGGACGACGCGCTCGCCAGCGCCCTGAACGAGGTGCTGCGCGCATGAGTGGCAGGCCGGCCGCATTCCTGGACCGCGACGGGACGATCATCCACGACTTCCACTTCCTGGATCGCCCGGAGGACGTCGTGCTGCTGCCCGGCGCGGCGCACGCCGTCCGCCGCCTGAACGAGGCCGGCTGGCCGGTCATCCTCGTGACGAACCAGTCGGGCATCGCGCGCGGCTTCTTCACGATGGCGGACTTCGACCGCATCCAGGCGCGCCTGCGCGAGCTGCTCGCGGCCGAGGGCGCGCACCTGGACGCCGAGTACGTCTGCCCGCACCATCCCGACATCAGCGGCCCGTGCGACTGCCGCAAGCCGGGCACGCTGCTGTTCGAGCAGGCAGCCATCGACCACGACCTCGACGTGACGCGCTCGGTGTACATCGGCGACCGCTTTCGCGACGTGCAGCCCGGCATCACGCTCGGCGGCACGCCGATCCTCGTGCCCAACGACGAAACGCCGGCCCAGGACCTGGCGGACGCAAAGGCCAGTGCGCGCGTGATGCGGACGCTGATGGACGCGGTCTCGTACGCACTCGGGGAGGCGGCATGACGGCGCGCATTGCGGTGCTCGCCTCCGGCGGCGGCTCCAACCTGCAGGCGCTGCTCGACTACCTGGACGCCCTCGGTCCGGCGCGCGCGGGCGACGTGGTGCTCG
>DASZRI010000155.1:0-5217 GCA_035549215.1 Gemmatimonadaceae bacterium
GACCCCTCCCGCGTACGCGCGCCCGAACTTCACGACGGCGTCCACACCCGGGAAGTAGCGGATCTGCTCGATGTCCGACGCGGCGATGGTGCGCAGCGACTCGATGCTGCCGAATTCGACGCCGTTCAGGAATACGGTCGCCACATCGCGGGTGCCGAGGTTGATGGACGTGGCGCCGCGGTCGCGCAGGAACTCCGCGTGCAGCCGCGCGATCACGTCGTACACGGTGGACCCGTGCGTGGCGGCGATCTGGTCCCGCGTGATGAGGTCGGGATCGCCCTCCGGTGCGCCGGTACCACGCCACGCGCAGGCGGACAGGAACAGGAGCACGACCGCCAGCATCGCCAATCGACCGCGTGCCACGGGGACCTCCCGGCGGCGGCGCCGCCATCCCACGAACGGAACGGCCCCGGCATTCACCGGGGCCGTTCCTCTACTCTACTGCGTCCCTGACCTCAGTTGCAGGTCGGGGTCGGCACCGTGCCGCCACGACCGTCGACTTCACGCGTCGGGATCGGCAGCGCCGTCTGGAACACGTCCGTCGCGGTTTCGGCCTTGTGGTACTTGGCCGACAGGAGGCCGTACGCCCGCAGGTCCACCAGGCGCTGCGCGCCCTGGAAGAGCAGCGTGTAGCGCTTTTCGTACAGGAGCGCGTTGCGCGCGTCCGCCTGCGTCGCGAACGTCGCGTACGCCGGCAGCCCGCCCAGGTTCGTGCGGACGATGTTCAGGTCCGCCGTGGCCGCGGCGAGCTGGTTGCTCTCGATCTCGGCCTGTGCGCGCAGCAGCACCATCTCGGCGCGCGACATGATCACCATGGGGCGCGTGAGGTTGCTGCCGATGGACGGGATGGCGTACGTGTAATCGTAGTTCGTCGTCACGCCCTGGCCCGTCGCGGCCTGCGAGCGCTTCGTGATCTGCACGCCACGCATGTCGCCAGCCTGGAGGCTGTCGGCCACGCTGGGGTTCAGGTGGATGGCCGCGTCCACGAGCGGGTTGGTCTGCTCACCCGGCGCCGTGCTGTAGATGTAGTACGGGCCGTCGCTCAGGTGGCTGCCATCGACCGGACCGAGCGCGGTGGTGAGGGCGGAGATCGCCGCCGCAAAGCTGGCGGCGTTGGGCTTGGTGTGATCCAGCCCGCGATACACCTCCACCTTGCCCTTCAGGCCGCGGTTGAACGCAGCGAAGGCCGCCGGCGTCGAGTAGTCACCCGACTCGGTGAAGCCGCCCGGCAGCGTGAACGGGAACGGCGTGTTGCCCGCTGTCTGCAGGTTGGCGTACGCGCTGTCGAGCAGCGCCGAGATGTACGCCAGGACGTTCGGCTTGCAGACGAACGGCGCCGGGGCCGTGTTGATGTCGTGGTCCACATCAACCGGGATGCCCAGCGAGTCACGCATCTCCAGCAGGCGATAGTAGGACAGCGCCTTGAACGTGCGCGCCATGCCCACCGTCGCCGCCTGCTCGGCCGCGGACAGGTCCTTGGCCGAGCCGATATTGTCGATCAGGTTGTTGGCGGCGCGGATCTCGGTCCACCAGCCGGTCCACATGCCGCCGCCCACGAAGCCGCCTGGATCCGCCGGCAGGCCGATGAGCTCGGTGATGAAGCGGGGTTCCGCGGAGTCGATGCGGTACAGGTCGCGCGCCATCGTCTCCGGGAAGATGATGTCGCCGCCATAGTTGCCGCGGTCGGAGTTGAGCAGGCCCGTCGCCAGGAGCTGCACCGACGAGCGGTTCAACCCGCTCTGGAGCAGCGACGACGAGACGTTGTTGAGGTCGGGCACTCCCGTCGAGTCCGCACACGCCCCAAGGAGCGTGAGACCCGCGAGCAGCGCCACTGTGCGCTTGATCATGATCGTAGGCATCCTTGGCGTCAGAAGTTGGCGATCAGCGAGACGAACACGCTGCGGCTGGGCGGATACGGGGTCACGTCCTGGAACCGGCCGATGTTCTGCGAGCCGAAGTTCGACACCTCGGGATCGTAGCCCTTGTACTTGGTCCAGGTCTTCAGGTTGCGACCGCTGACTTCCAGCCGGACGTCATGCGTGTGGTCGCCGATCAGCGAGCTGAGCACGGAACGCGGGATCTTGTACGAGAGCGACAGCTCGCGGAGCTTCACGAAGCCGGCCGGCTCGACGTACGCGGCGTAGCCCTGCAGGTAGCGGCCGAAGCGCGCGTTCGTCATGGCCGTGTCGGCCAGGATCTCCACCGGGTCCACGTAGAGGCCGGTGAGGTCCACCGCGTAGCCGCCGCGGCGGTAGTCCACCAGGCCGTAGGCCGTGAACGGGCCGAAGTCGATCTCGTTGGAGAAGCCCATCGTGAACTTCGGGGCGCTCTCGTAGTTCGAGATGTGGCGCGCGCGGCTCACGTACTTGCCGCCCACGAACGTCGAATCGTAGCCGTTGTACGCCTGCAGCGTCGAGGCCGAGTAGCCCTGGCAGATGTACGGGGCGCCGAAGCGCTGCGAGAAGTACGAGCCGCCCAGGAAGCACGGCACGTCCAGCTGGGTCACGCGGCTCCACACATTCGCAAACGTCGTGCGGGAGATCCACGTGATGTTCTTCCGCTGCACCGGCGTCATGTCCAGCGAGTACTCGGTGCCCGTGTTCCGCAGCCCGCCGCCGTTGATGATCTTGGTGGTGTAGCCCGTCGAGGGCGCCACCGACGCGGACAGGATGAGGTCGTTCACCTGCTTGTTGAACACCGTGGCGCTCAGGGCCAGGCGGCCGCCGAGCATCTGGATGTCCGCGCCGCCTTCCGTCTCGGTCGAGGTCTCCGGCTTGATCGCCGGGTTGCCCGCGGTGCTGGACGGCTGGGCGCCGATCTGCCCGTCATAGAAGCCCGTGGGCAGCGTCGTGAACTTGTTGCCGTAGGGCGGCTGGTTGCCCGCCTTGCCGTACGCCACGCGAAGCTTGATGTCGTCCGTCCAGCGCGGCAGCCAGGGCAGCCGGTAGGACAGGGCGTACTTCGGGAAGGTGTAGAACTTCTTGTCGTCGCCGTTCACGCTGGAGCGCTCGGCGTTGATGGCCGCCGTGAGGAGCAGGCGATCATTGAGCGTCAGGAACTCTTCCTGCGCGTAGTACGAGAAGTCCTTCACCAGGAACTGGTTCTCGTTCAGCGCCTGCTGCACGCCGTACTGCACGTCCGTCACGCCGGCCGGGATGTTGCGCCCCTGGTTCAGCATGACGTCCTGCTGGCGGCGGTCCTGGCGCAGGCCGAAGGACGTCGTGGCCGTGAACCGGTTCGCGATCAGCTTGTGCGCGCCCGAGAGGTTCAGGTTCGCGTTCACGCTGTTCGACTTGTTGACCACGATCGTGCCGGGCAGGCCGTCCGCCGGCTCGAAGTACAGGTTCGGCGGCGAGTAGATGTGGCCGTTGTACTGGAAGGCGTCCACGCCGCCGATGAACGTGAAGTCCAGCGTCTGGCGCTGCGACGAGTACGCCGACAGCGTCGTGTTCACGCTGCCGATGTAGCGATACACGTCCTGCGGGCTCTTGATCAGCTCGGCGTCCTGGAACGGGTTCGCCAGGCTGCCCACGAACGGGTTCGCCGGGTACACGCCGTTCACCTTGTGGCCCATGTCGAACCAGGTCGGCGTGGCCGAGAAGATGTCGCCCGGCGACACCACGGGGCTGTTGTCGTTGCCCGAGATGCCCTGGTCGGTGAGGTCGTGGATGAACTGGTTGTTGACGCGAAGGTTGATCCGGCTACCGATGAGCTGGCCGATGTTCGCCGTCAGGGCCTGCTTCTGGTAGTACGTGTCCTTCTGGATGGCGTTGTCCCGCTTGGCGCTGCCGCCGACGTAGTACGTCGTCTGCGTGTTGCCACCCGCCACCGAGAGGTTCGTCTCGTACGACATCGGGTTGCCGCCGTAGAACTCCTTCTCGAAGTCATGGCACACCGGCTGCCACGGCACCGGCGGGTCACCCGCGCCGCCGTACACGTTCTGCCACCAGTCGGTGGCTTCGGCGGCCGAGTGGAAGCAGCGGAAGTGCAGCTCGTTGGAGATCGTGTACTGGCCCAGGCGCTGCGAGAAGTTCACGCGCGGAGCGCCGGCCGTGCCGCGCTTGGTCGTGATCACGATAACGCCGTTCGACGCCGCGGAGCCGTAGATGGCACCCGCCGACGCGCCCTTCAGCACCTCGATGTTCTCGATGTCATCGGGGTTGAGGTCGGCGATGCGGTTCGGCGACTGGTCCTGGCTGCCGTTGATGCCGCCGCCGGCGTTCGAGATCGAGTTCAGGCCCGACTCGATCGTCGCGTTGCTCACCACCACGCCGTCCACCACGTAGAGGGGGCTGGAGCTCGCATTGATCGACGTGATGCCGCGCAACTGGACCTGGGCGCCGCCACCCGGCGCGCCCGAGTTCGTCGTGATCACGGCGCCCGGGATCTTGCCCTGCAGCGCGTTCTCGATCGTCGGCGCGGGCGCACGGGTCAGGTCCGCACCGCTCACCGTGGCCACCGCGTTGGCGGCGTTGGCGCTCGAGATGCTCGTCGTCGTGCCCGTGACGACCATCTGGTCGAGCTGCAGGACGTCCTTTTCCATCACCACGCTGACCGTGGTCGCATTCGAATTCACGGCCACCACCGTGCGGCGGTAGCCCAGGCGGCGGACAACGAGCGCCTGCGGCCCGTCGGGGACGTTCAACGCGAACGTACCGTCGCCGGCGGAGATCGTGCCGACGGTGGTTCCCTGCAACTGGATCTGCGCGCTGCCGATGGGTTCACCCGTGGACGCGGTCACCTTGCCGGTGATCCGTCGCTGCGCCCACGCATCGCGCCCGACGAACGCCGTCAGCAACCCCGCCAGGAGCAACAGTCGGTACTTCCTCACGTCGCCTCCGTACAGTTTTTGGGGGACTTCAGGAGAGGTGGGATGGCGCGTCGCACGGACGCGCCATGTCTTGGTCCAATAACCCCCGGATCGGGTCAGGTTGTCACCCAAACGTCGGAGAACCGGTACCAAGAATTGCCAAAGTTCTCGCCGACCGGCTCTCGCCGCCAGCCGGGGGCGCCAAGCGAAGCAGATCCTTAGCGCTTTCTTTGCACGCCGCGAGTGACGCCCCGGCGGCGACGTCCATGTCACCCGCAATGCAAAGGGCCCCCCGATTGCTCGGGGGGCCCCTGCACCTTCACCTGCGTGCTGCCGGAATTACGGGCAGGTCGGGGCCGCGGTCGGCTTCGAATCCCACCAGATGCGGGTGCCGAAGTTGTCCGGAC
>DASZRI010000156.1:0-3773 GCA_035549215.1 Gemmatimonadaceae bacterium
GAGCTGCCGCTGGACGAGGCGCTGGCACTCGAGTCGACAGAGTTCGGCCTGCTCGCCGCGTCGGCGGACATGCGCGAGGGCACGACGGCCTTCCTGGAGAAGCGCGCGGCGCGGTTCACGGGCGCGTGAGCACCAGCGCCGTGCGCCTCGCGTCGCTCGCGCTGCGGGACTTCCGCAACTTCGAGCGGCTCGACCTCGGCGTCCCCGCCGAGGGGCTCGCGCTGGTCGGCGAGAACGGCCACGGCAAGACCAACCTGCTCGAGGCGATCTACTACCTGCAGGTGCTGCGCAGCGTGCGCGGTGCCCGCGACGTGGAGCTGGTGCGGTTCGGTGCCGGGGGCTTCCACATTGACGGCACGCTGGCCGACGGCCACCGCGTGAGCGTCGGCTTCGAGCGCGCCACGCGCCGCAAGCGCGTGAAGGTGGACGACGCGCCGGTCGAGCGGCTGAGCGACGGCATCGGTGCGCTGCTCGCGGTGATGTTCGCGCCGGCGGACGTGGAGCTGGTGAGTGCCGCGCCCGTGGTGCGACGGCGATACCTGGACATCCAGCTCGCGCTCGCGTCGCGCACATACCTGGCGGCGCTGCAGACGTATCGCGGGGCGCTGCTGCGGCGCAACGCGGCGCTGCGCACTGCGGCGCGCACGAGCGGCAGCGAGGCGCGCATCGCGGTGTGGGAGGCGCCGCTGGCGCAGGCGGGGGGCGTGCTCTGGCGCGCCCGCACCGAGTGGGCCGCGCGCGTCGCGGCGCGCTTCTCGGCGCTGTGCACGATGATCGGCGAGCCGGCGCACGTCGCGCTGCGGTACGCCAGCGCGCTCGAGGCAGGTGACGACCCCGCGGCCGCGATTGCCCGCGCGCTGGAGGCGAAGCGGGCGATGGACCTTCGCCGCGGGCTCACGCACGCCGGGCCGCACCGCGACGACCTGGCGATCACGATCGACGGGCGCGACCTGCGCGCGTTCGGGTCCGCCGGCCAGCAGCGGTGCGCCGCGATCGCGCTGCGCATCGTCGAGTGGGAGTCGCTGCGCGATGCGCGCGGCGTGGCCCCGCTGCTGCTGCTCGACGATCCGTTCGCCGAGCTGGACGACCGGCGCTCGGCGCGCATCATCGACATATTGTCGGGAGCCGGCCTCGGGCAGACGGTGCTCACCGTCCCGCGCGCGCGCGACGTGCCGGAGGCGTTCACGCGCCTCGAGCGCCGGCGCGTGGTGGCCGGGACCGTGCAGCCGTGGGAGGCGTCGTGAGCGAACGCAAGCGCAGCAAGCCGTCGCGACTGGGCGACGTGCTGCCGTCGGTGATCACCGACACGGGGCTGCGCGCGCGCATGGACCAGGCGCGCGTGATCACGGAGTGGCCGGCGATCGTCGGGCCGCAGATTGCGCGCGTGACGCAGCCGCTGTCGGTGACGCCGCAGGGCGTCCTGTTCGTGGCCGTGAAGACGAACGCGTGGATGAACGAGCTGTCGCTGATGGAGCCCGAATTGCTGCGGACGATCCAGGCAAAACCCGGGGGAAACGCGATCCGGAAGATTCGCTGGCAGCTCAGCCGGTAAGCCATTGGCAATTCGCCACTTACCGCCCCATAAATTCGTTGCGTGAGGCACGGGAATCGGTTATCTTTCCCGGGTTGAAACCCGGCCGTTGATTCGGCTTTTCTTCGGGTATGAATCCAGTGTCACAACGGGTGCCCATGACGACGCCAGCAGAGCACGATCCGTCGAAGTACGATGCGGGACAGATTCAGGTTCTCAAGGGGCTGGAAGCGGTGCGCAAGCGCCCCGGCATGTACATCGGCTCGACGTCGGAGCGCGGCCTGCACCATCTCGTGTACGAGGTGGTGGACAACTCGATCGACGAGGCGCTGGCGGGCTTTGCGGACCGCGTGGCGGTCACCATCCACGCCGACAACTCGATCACGGTGTCGGACAACGGGCGCGGCATCCCGGTGGACATCCACCCCACGGAGAAGATGCCGGGCGTGGAGCTGGCGATGACGGTGCTGCACGCCGGCGGCAAGTTCGACAAGAACACGTACAAGGTGTCGGGCGGCCTGCACGGCGTGGGCGTGTCCGTCGTGAACGCGCTTTCCGAGCAGCTCAAGGTCTGGATCAAGCGCGACGGGAAGGAGCACTACATGGACTTCGCGCGCGGCGACACGCAGACCAGGCTCAAGGTGCTGCGCGACGTGCCGAAGAAGGAGACGGGCACGACGGTGTGGTTCAAGCCGGACGCCCAGATCTTCACCGACCTCGTGTACCGCTATGACACGCTGGCGCTGCGCCTGCGCGAGCTGGCGTTCCTGAACAAGGGCGTGGTGATCTCGCTCAAGGACGAGCGGGCCGGGCAGGAGAAGGAGGAGACCTTCCACGCCAAGGGCGGGCTCAAGGAGTTCGTCCAGCACCTGAACACGACGCGCAAGCCGCTGCACCCCGAGGTGCTGTACGTCGAGGCGACCAAGGACGACGTGGGCATCGAGCTCGCGCTGCAGTACAACGACGGCTACAACGACACGACGTTCTCGTTCGTGAACAACATCAACACGCACGAGGGCGGCACGCACCTGACCGGCTTCAAGGCGGCGCTCACGCGCGTGATCAACTCGTACGCGCAGAAGGGCGGGTTCCTCAAGAAGGCCGACTTCTCGCTGAGCGGCGAGGACGTGCGCGAGGGGCTCACGGCGGTGCTGTCGGTCAAGGTGCGCGAGCCGCAGTTCGAGGGGCAGACCAAGACCAAGCTTGGCAACTCCGAGGTCGAGAGCGCGGTGAAGACCGTGGTGGGCGAGTGGCTCGTGTCGTACCTCGAGGAGCACCCGCGCACGGCGAACATCATCGCCGAGAAGGCGGTGTCGGCGGCGCGGGCACGCGAGGCGGCACGCAAGGCGCGCGACCTCACGCGGCGCAAGTCGGCGCTGGACGTGGGCAACCTGCCCGGCAAGCTGGCGGATTGCTCGCTCACCGACCCGGCGCTCTGCGAGCTCTACCTGGTCGAGGGCGACTCGGCCGGCGGCTCGGCCAAGCAGGGGCGCAAGCGCGAGTTCCAGGCCATCCTGCCGCTGCGTGGCAAGATCATCAACGTGGAGAAGGCGCGCATCGACAAGGTGCTCTCCAACGAGGAGATCCGCACGATCATCACGGCGGTGGGCGCGGGCATCAAGGAGGAGTTCCAGCTCGAGAACGCGCGCTACCACAAGATCATCATCATGACGGACGCCGACGTGGACGGCGCGCACATCCGCACGCTGCTGCTCACGTTCTTCTTCCGGCAGATGGCCGAGCTCATCGAGGCGGGCTACGTGTACATCGCGCAGCCGCCGCTCTACCGCGTGGCCAGGGGCAAGGAAGAGTACTACGCGTTCGACGAGAAGGAGCGCGACGAGCTGGTCAAGCGCCTGGGCAACGGCGACGGCCGCGCGTCGGTGAACGTGCAGCGCTACAAGGGCCTGGGCGAGATGAACGCCGACCAGCTCTTCGACACGACGATGGACCCCGAGAAGCGCACGCTGCTGCGCGTGAGCATCGAGGACGCGGTGGAAGCCGACCGCATGTTCCAGATGCTGATGGGCGACGAGGTCGAGCCGCGCCGCGTGTTCATCGAGACCAACGCGCAGTTCGTGAGCAACCTGGACATCTGAAGCCGGCGCTCTCGCGAAACCCGACGGCCGTGGACCCGTAAGGGATCCACGGCCGTTTCGCTTGTGCACGTGGTACACCGCCGGGGGGTACCACGCCGTTCAAACGCTGGCGCCCGTGCGCGTGTCCCAACACCTTGGGCACC
>DASZRI010000157.1:0-1751 GCA_035549215.1 Gemmatimonadaceae bacterium
CGCTGCGGCCTGGGCCGCCGCGGGAGCAGCCGCCGGCGCGGGAGCGGCGCCGGCGCTGCTGCTCGACGAGCCGCCGCACGCGGCAAGGGTGGACGCCGCGGCCAGCGCCGCCACCCGCACGAGTGATGCACGAATCATGGACACGATTGGCTGAAGGGTTGGGTTACTGGCCGCCCGACGTCCGGTCCACGAACGCCCCGACGACCTGCTTGAACTTGGCCAGCGCAGACGGGTTCACGTAGATCATGTGGCCCGAGTCGTACTCGGCTTCCTCGACCTGCGCGCGCACCTGCTTGGGCACGCCCAGGTGGTCCATCGTCCACTCCGCCGCAAAGTACGGCGTCGCCAGGTCGTAGAGGCCGCTGTTGAGCAATACGTGCGCCTTGGGGTTCACGCTGAGCAGCTGGGCCAGGTCCACCGCCACGTTGGTGTGCCCCGGCCACCCGCGCGCCACGGGGTGCGCCCAGTTCCACGGGTTCACGTTGCCGCTGATCGTGTACATGCGGTCCTTCCCGAAGTTCAGCTCCTCGTGCATGTACTGGTTGAACAGCGACGTGTAGCCGCCGCTCAGGTCCACCGACTGCGGGTCATACCCCGCGTTCTCGGCCAGCGGGTCCCCGGTCTCGCCGGTGAAGCGCGCGTCCAGGCGGCCCACCACGAGCCCCTTCTCGCGCATCAGCTCCTTCTCGAACTGGCCGGCGTTCACGCGCAGGTCCGCCTTGTCCAGGTAGTCGCGATTCAGCCCCGTGTACTCGTGCAGCTTGTCCAGGATGCGCGAGCGGTCGGCGGCGGACAGGGTGCCGCCCGCGAGCAGCGCCGTCGCGTAGTCGTGCGTCGCGAACTGCTCCACTTCCTTCAGGAAGGGACGGAGCTGCGCCGGGCGGTTGGGCAGTGCCTTGTGGTACCACGCCACCGCGGCATACGACGGCAGGTACATGATGTACGGCATGTCATTGCCGGGATCGAACGTGATGGTCTGGAAGTCCAGCACGGACGACAGCAGGATGATGCCGTTGAGGTCGATGCCGTAGCGTCCCTGAAGCACGGCACCGAGTGCCGCCGAGCGCGTGGTGCCGTAGCTCTCGCCCATGAGGTAGCGCGGCGAGTTCCAGCGGCCCGTCTCGCTCAGGTAGCGGCTGACGAACTGCGCCAGGCTCGACGCGTCCTCGTCCACGCCCCAGAAGTCCGCGCCCTTGCCCTTGCCGATCGGCTTGCTGTAGCCCGTGCCCACCGGGTCGATGAAGACCAGGTCGGCCTTGTCGAGCATGCTGTTCTCGTTGTCCACGAGCTTGTACGGCGGCGGCGGCGAGTGCTCCAGGTCGGGCACGTCGGCGCGACGCGGGCCGAGCAGCCCCATGTGCACCCAGACAGACGAGGAACCCGGGCCGCCGTTGTACGCGAACATCAGCGGGCGGTGCGCAACGTCGGTGACACCCTTCTTCGTGTACGCCGTGTAGAAGATCTCGCCGATCGGCTCGTCCTTGGCGTCCCGGATGATGATGCTGCCCACGGTCGCGTCGTACGCGATGCGCTGGCCTCCGATCGTCGCCGTGTGCGACGTCGTGACGTGCTCTTCCTTTGGCATCGCGGCCGCGGCGCCGCCCATCATCATGGCATGCGTGTGCGCCGAGTCCTGCTGGGCAAAGGCGACGGCAGGCACCGCCGCTGCGAGGAGGATCGCTGCTCGTTTCATGGCCTTTCAGGGGTGGAGACGGGGGTGAGAAGAACGGACGGCCGGAACGTACAGCGCG
>DASZRI010000158.1:0-4727 GCA_035549215.1 Gemmatimonadaceae bacterium
AACGATCGGGGTCCAGCACGTCCTCGAAGCGGAGCCACTGGGCGTAGAAGTACAGGTCCACATAGCCCGTGGCGCCGTTTCGATTCTTGCGGACCAGCAATTCCGTGGCGCCTTCGATCTCGCGCCGCGGGTCGTACATCCCTTCCCGGAACAGTGCCAGCACGACGTCAGCGTGCTGCTTGACGGCGCCCATTGCGCCGAAGTCATCCAGGTGGGGCCACCGGTCCTCCCGAGCGGCAAGCCCGGGCAGATGGGAGGTGCAGAATATGGCGACATTCACGTCGAGCGCCAGCGCCTTGAGCTGCCGGGCGGTGGCGGCCAGCTCCTCGTCCAGCAGGCCTGCGCCCGGCACGAGGGACTCGAGCCCGTCCACGATGACCAGCTCCACGTCCGGCCGGGTCTCGAGGTCGGCGGCCAGCGCGGCCACCCCGCCTGCGGGCATGCGGTCGATGGCGGGCATGGCGTCGCGCAGCCGGACGGCGGCTGCGCCCACGGCCGCGCGGGCTTCATCGCTGAGCGAGCCCTGGCGCAGGTCATCAACGCGGACGCGTCCCTCGATGGCGAGGGCGCGCTCCATCACGCGGGGCGGCGTCATGTCCGCCGAGTAGAACGCGACGTGCGCATGCTGTCCGGCCGCGCGGAGGGCGACGGCCAGCGCGAGCGCGGACTTGCCACTCGCGACGTCGCCGCCGAGGATCACGAGGTCGCCACGGCGCAGGCCGCCGCCGAGCATGCGATCCAGGCTCGGAAAGCCGCTGGCGATGGTGTCCATGGCTGGCGCTCCGTCTGCGACGGCGTCCACGCGGGACAGGAGCTGCGAGATTGGGGAGATGTCGGTGCTCCGTGCCATGGAACAAGATACGGCTCGCGGCGCAAGCGCAGCAAGCAACGCGAGGTCAGGCCGCGACCGCCTCGCCCAGGTGCTGAATCTCCAAACTTGCTGCCTGGTCCAGGTACGGGGCGGTGACCCCCGTCACGGCCGTGAGGGCGGTGCGCAGGGCGCGCGCGTCGTCCGAGGCGGTGGCGTCCACCAGGCGGTGCATGGCGGGGCGCACGGACGTGGGGAGCGCGAGCGCGGTGAGCCAGGCCCGGGTCGCGGCGGCGCGCGTCGCGCGGATGGAGGGCGGAATCGGGTCTGGGCCGGCGGCGTCGCGCACCAGGCGCGCCACCACGAACAGTGCGAGGACCGTTTCGCGTGCACCGCCCAGCGGCGCGCGCCCGGCGAGGGCGGCAAGCGCAGGAAAGGAGAAGGCCGGCGCCGGGACGGCGTACGGTGGCTGGGGGGCGAGCACGCGGGCAATCTGCCGCGCCGGCCGCACCGCGTCCAGCGACGCGCGTCACTCCGTTGCTCCCACTTTTTGTGACGGCTACATTGCCCCCACATGGCGCATCAGGCGAAGTCCGTCCTCTGGGTGGACGATGAGGCGGAGCTCCTGGAACCGCACCGCATGTTCTTGCGGGACAAGGGGTTCCATGTGGAGACAGCGAACAACGCGGACGACGCGGCCGAGCTGGTGCGGCGGCGGTCGTTCGACGTCGTGCTGCTGGACGAGCAGATGCCTGGCAAGCGCGGGCTGGAGGCGTTTCGCGAGCTGCGCGAAATCGACCCCAAGCTGCCCATCGTCATGGTCACCAAGAGCGAGGAAGACGCGACGCTCAACGAGGCCCTGGGCTCGAATGTCGAGGGCTACCTGGTGAAGCCGGTGACGCCGCGCCAGGTGTACGCCATGGTGACGCGCCTGGTGGAGGGGCCGCGGATCCGGCAGCAGGCGCTGGCGCGCCGCTTCGTGGAGCGCTTCCGCGAGCTGCAGAACGAGTCGCTGCGCACGCTGGACTGGCGCGGGTGGATCGAGCGGTTCGGCGAGCTCACGCAGTGGGACCTGGACCTGGCGGCGGCGGGGGAGACGGGGCTCTACGAGTCGCTGCGCGGGCTGTATCCGGACGTGCGGCGCGAGTTCGCGCAGTACGTGCAGCGCGCGTATCCCGACTGGCTGGCGCGGCTGGACGGCGACCGCCCGCCGCTGAGCATCGACATCGTGCCCGAGTTCCTGCTGCCCGTGCTGCAGCGCGACAAGGGCGTGCTGTTCGTGGTGATCGACTGCCTGCGGCTGGACCAGTGGCGCGCGATCGAGCCGCTGATCGCGGAGTTCTTCGAGGTCGAGACGACGCACTACTTCTCGATCCTGCCCACGGCGACGCCGTTCGCCCGCAACGCGCTGTTCAGCGGGCTGTTCCCGAGCGAGATCGCGGCGCGCTTTCCCGACTGGTGGGGGGAGCGTGACGACGAGACGCTGAACGCGCACGAGCGCGACCTGCTCGAGGCGCAACTGGACGAGCTGGGGCGGCGCGTGCCGGTGCGCTACGAGAAGGTGAACACGACGTACGACCCGGGCGACGTGGAGCGGCGACTGTTCAACGCGATCGGCAACGAGGGGATCAGCGCGTTCGTGTTCAACTACGTGGACCTGCTCACGCACGGGCGGTCGGAGTCGGCGATCCTGTACGAGGTGGCGCGCGACGAGGTGGCGCTGCGGCAGCTCACGCAGCAGTGGTTCTCGCGCTCGGCGCTGTTCGCCGTGCTGCGCGAGGCGGCGCGGCGCGGGCTCAAGGTGCTGGTGACGAGCGACCACGGGTCCATCCACTGCAACACGCCGGCCACGGTGTTTGCCAAGCGTGACGCGACGCAGCACCTGCGGTACAAGTTCGGCGAGGACCTGCGGGCGGAGCACCCGGAGCAGGCGCTGCTGTTCCGGCGGGAGGAGGCGCTCAAGCTGCCGCAGCGCGGGCTCGGGGCACACACGCTGCTCGCCACCGGGGACTGCTTCTTCGTGTACCCGACCAAGCTGCGCGAGTACCAGAGCCGGTATCGCGGGTCGTTCCTGCACGGCGGGGTGACGCCGGAGGAATGCATCCTGCCCGTCTCGCTGCTCACGCCGCGGGCCTAGGGCATGTACCGCCGACTCCTGACCTTCCTGCGCCCGCACTGGTGGCGCATGGCCGGCACGGTGCTGAGCAGCGTGCTCGCCGCGGGGCTGGACGCGTTCTCGTTCACGCTGCTCATCCCGTTCCTGAACGCGCTGTTCAGGAAGACCGCGATGTTCCCGGCCACGGGCGGGTGGATCGTGACGCTGCAGCAGCGGATGGTCGGCGCGTTCCTCGATCCCTCCGACCCGCTGCGCTCGCTGGAGGCGATGATCGCGGCGATCGTGGTCATCGTCGCGATCAAGAACGTGTTCGTGTGGCTGGGCGGCAACCTGGGCGCGTCGCTGCAGGAGCTGGTGACGCGCGACCTGCGCGACCGCGTGTTCACGCACCTGCAGCGGCTGCCGCTGTCGTACTTCCAGCGGACCAAGACGGGGCAGGTGATCAGCAAGGTCCTGTCGGACACGGAGCAGACCAAGGCGCTGGTCACCGAGCTGGTCACGCGCAGCATCCAGAACGTGGCGCAGATCGTGGCCACGATCGCGGTGCTGATCTACTTCTCGCCGCGGCTCACGCTCATCTCGCTGGTGATCGCGCCGCTGCTCACGGCGGCGCTGCAGCCGATCCTGCGCAAGCTGCGCCGCGGCTACCGGCGGCTGCGCAACGACTACGGCGAGATCACGAGCGTGCTGCAAGAGGTGGTGAGCGGCATCCGCCTGGTGAAGTCGTTCGGGGGCGAGGCGTACGAGGACGTGCGCTTCGGCGACGCCAGCCACCGCTACTCCAGCGGCATGGTGCGCGTGGCGCGCGTGTCGGTGCTGTCGCAGCCGCTCACGGAGGTGATCGGCACGGCCGTGGCGGTGCTGATCCTGTGGGTGGGCGCGCGCGAGGCGCTGCAGCCCAACCCGACGATGGACGGCGCGACGCTGATCACGTTCATGATCATGGTGATGCGCCTGCTGCCGCCGCTCAAGCAGCTCTCGCAGACGCCGACCACGGCGCAGCAGTCCATGGCTGCCGCCGAGCGCCTGTTCGAGGTGCTGGACCAGCCGACGGAGGCCCAGCTCGACCGCGGCACGCACGTCGTGCACGGGTTTGCCGACCGCATCGCGTTCGACCACGTCACGTTCGCGTACGACACCGAGCCCGTGCTCTCGGACATCACCTTCACGGCGCGCAAGGGCGACGTGGTGGCGCTGGTGGGCGCGAGCGGGGCGGGGAAGAGCACGCTGGTGGACCTCATCCCGCGCTTCTACGAGCCGACCGCGGGGCGCGTGCTGCTCGACGGCCGCGACGTGCGCGAGGTGACGCTGCCGTCGCTGCGCGCGCTCACCGGCATCGTGAGCCAGGACACCGTGCTGTTCAACGACACCGTGCGCAACAACATCGCGTACGGCGCCGGCGCGAAGTACACGGACGCGCAGGTCGAGGCCGCGGCGCGCGCCGCCAACGCGCATGGGTTCATCAGCGAGCTGCCCGACGGCTACGACACGGTGCTCGGCGAGCGCGGCACGCGGCTCTCGGGCGGCCAGCGGCAGCGCATCGCCATCGCGCGCGCGCTGCTCACCGACCCGCCGATCCTGATCCTCGACGAGGCCACGTCGGCGCTGGACACGGAGTCCGAGCGGCTGGTGCAGGAGGCCATCGACCGGCTGCTGGAAGGGCGCACGGTGTTCGTGATCGCGCACCGGCTGTCCACCATCACGCACGCCAACCAGATCCTGGTGCTCGAGCGCGGGCACATCGTGGAGCGCGGCACGCACGAGGAGCTGCTGGCCCGGCAGGGCGCGTACCACCGGCTGCAC
>DASZRI010000159.1:0-3069 GCA_035549215.1 Gemmatimonadaceae bacterium
GCACGGCGCTGCACGACGCGACGATCGTCGGCGACACCGTCGGCGACCCGTACAAGGACACCTCGTCCGTCGCGCTCAACCCGGTCATCAAGTTCACGACGCTCTTCGGCCTGCTGGCCGTGGAGCTGGCGGTCTCGCTCACGGCCGAGCGTGGCGCGGGGCTCAGCCACGTGCTCGCCGCCCTGTTCCTGCTCGTCGCGCTGGTGTTCGTCTGGCGCTCGTTCTACCGCATGCGCATCGAGGCGTAGTGCGGGCTGACTCCTGACGACACGCCGGTCGCCGCAATCCCCCGCGGCGGCCGGCGTGTCGCCACTTCTCGACCCATCATGGCATCTCTTTTCGCACGCAAGGGCATCGCGGACCTCGTGCCCGAGGCCGAGGCCGAGGCGTCCGGCGGCCTGCGCCGCGCCCTCGGCACCGGTGACCTGATCATGCTGTCCATCGGCGCCGTGATCGGCGCCGGCATCTTCTCGTCGATCGGCACCGCCGCGGCCGGGCAGGTCCTGCCCAACGGCGAGGTGATCCGCTACGGCGCCGGCCCGGCGCTCGTGGTCTCGTTCATCCTGCTTGGCGCCGTGTGCGCGCTCGCGGCGCTCTGCTACGCCGAGCTCGCGTCCATGATCCCGCAGGCCGGCAGCGCGTACGCGTACTCGTATGCGACCCTCGGCGAGATCGTGGCGTGGATCATCGGCTGGGACCTGATCCTCGAGTACGCCGTGGGCAACGTGGCGGTGGCCATCGCGTGGAGTGGGTACCTGGCCTCGCTGCTGTCAGGGTTCGGGATCACGTTCCCCGACTGGATGATGCACGGCTACCGCGAGGCGCTGCTGAGCAGCGATCCCGCCATCCACGGGCTCATCCAGACGGCGCCGCACCTGGCGGGGATCCCGATCCTCGTCAACCTGCCGGCGTTCCTGATCGTGATGCTCATCACGTGGCTGCTGGTGATTGGCGTCCGCGAGAGCACGCGCGTGAACAACATCATGGTGGGCGTCAAGCTCGCCGTGCTGGCGCTGTTCGTGATCGTGGGCGCGCAGCACATCGACCCGGCGAACTACCACCCGTTCGCGCCCAACGGGTTCAAGGGAATCCACCAGGGCGCGGCCATCGTGTTCTTCGCCTACATCGGCTTCGACGCGATCTCCACGGCGGCCGAGGAGACGCGCGACCCGCAGCGCACGATGCCGCGCGGCATCCTGGGCGGGCTCGCGATCTGCACGCTCATCTACGTGATCGTCGGCGCGGTGGCCACGGGCCTCGTGCCGTACCAGCAGCTCCTGGCCAACGACCCGCTCTCGGCGGCGTTCAACAAGGCGGGGCTCGTCCGGTTCAGCTGGGTGATCTCGCTCGGCGCCGTGGTGAGCATGTCCGCCGTGCTGCTCGTGTTCCAGTACGGCCAGCCGCGGATCTTCTTCGCCATGGGGCGCGACGGGCTGCTCCCCGGCTGGGCGTCGAAGATCCACCCGAAGTACCGCACGCCGTGGGTCACCACCATCCTCACCGGGCTGTTCGTCGGCCTGTGGGCGCTGGTCGGTGACGCCGGCGAGACGTACGACCTCACCAACATCGGGACGCTGTTCGCGTTCACGCTCGTGTGCATCGGCGTGATCGTGCTCCGGCGCACGGACCCGGACCGCCCGCGCCCGTTCCGGGTGCCGTTCGTGTATCCCGTGGCCCTGATCGGGGCGGCCGCGTGCGTGTTCGTGATGCGCGGGCTGCCCAAGGAAGCGTGGGAGCGCTTCGGCGTCTGGCTGGTGATCGGCCTCGTGCTGTACTTCAGCTACGGCGTCCGCCATTCCGCGCTGCGCCGGAAGGGAGGCGCGGCATGAGCACCGCCGCGACTCCGGCCGCGCCGCGCGGGTTCCTGCGCCGCATCTCGCTCTCGCAGTGGATCCTGATCTCCATGGTGGTCGGGGTCGCGATCGGGTGGCTGTTCCCCGAGCAGATGCGGAGCGTGCACGGGTGGGCGGCCCCCGACCTCAAGATCTGGGCGACGATCTTCCTGCGGATGATCAAGTCGCTGATCGTCCCCCTGCTGTTCGGCACGCTGGTGGTGGGCATCGCCGGCCACGGCGACGACATGAAGCGGGTCGGCCGGCTGGCGCTGCGGTCCATCATCTACTTCGAGATCGTCACCACGCTGGCACTGGCCGTCGGCCTGACCATGGTCAACCTGGTCAAGCCGGGGCAGGGCATCGGCCTGGGCGCCGCGTCCGCGTCCACCGGCGCGCAGCTCGCCACCACCCACGCCACGTTCAGCGGCGTGCTGGAGCACACCGTCCCGCAGAGCTTCTTCGAGGCCGCATCGTCGAACGAGGTGCTGCAGATCGTCTTCTTCGCGATCCTGTTCGCGGTGGCCCTCTCGCAGGTCCCGGCGGGACAGGCCAAGACGACGATGCTGTCGTTCTGCGAGGGCCTCTCGGAAGTGATGTTCAAGTTCACCGGCATCGTCATGAAGTTCGCGCCCATCGGCATCGGCGCGGCCATCGCGGTCACGGTGGGCACGAGCGGGATCGGCGTGCTGCGGCAGCTCGGCGTGCTCGTGCTCACGCTCTACGCGTCGCTGGTGGTGTTCGTGCTGCTGGTGCTGCTGCCGATCGCCCTGTGGTTCAAGGTGCCACTGCGGCGGTTCGTGCGCGCGGTGAAGGAGCCGTGGCTGATTGCCTTCACCACCGCGTCGTCCGAGGCCGCCCTGCCGCTGGCCATGGAGCGCCTGGAGGAGATGGGCGTCCCGCGCCGCATCGTGGCCTTCGTGCTGCCCACGGGCTACTCGTTCAACCTGGACGGCAGCACGTTGTACCTTGCCCTCGCGTCGGTGTTCGTGGCCCAGGCGGCCGGCATGGACATGCCGCTGTCCACGCAGATCGTCATGATGCTGACGCTCATGCTCACGAGCAAGGGCGTGGCCGCCGTGCCGCGCGCGGCGCTGGTGATCCTCTCCGGCGCGCTGGCACAGTTCCACCTGCCGCTCGAGGGCGTGGCGCTCATCCTCGGCGTGGACGCGTTCATGGACATGGCCCGCACGTCCATCAACCTGCTCGGCAACTGCCTGGCCACGGCGGTGATGGC
>DASZRI010000160.1:0-1538 GCA_035549215.1 Gemmatimonadaceae bacterium
CACGAACGTGCCGCCGGCGCGCACGCGATGGAACGTCCGGTAAATGGACACGAGGATCACCAGGTTCATCGCCGCAATGACGATCAGGAACAGCGCCGACACCAGGGTCCCGATCACGCTGCCGATGTGCTGGAACGACGCCACGCGGTTGCTCAGCGCCATGGCGGTCGCGGCAATGGCGACGGTGGCCAGCACGACCACCGTCGAGTGGCCGAGCGAGAAGAAGAAGCCCACACTCACCGGGCGCTTCCCCTCCTGCATCAGCTTGCGCGTGACGTTGTCGATCGCCGCGATGTGGTCGGCGTCTATGGCATGGCGCAGGCCGAGGCCGTACGCCAGCAGCGAGGTGCCGAGCAGCAGCGGATACTGCCGGAAGGCAACGAACGCCCACGCCCACGCGCCCAGGTTGGCGGCACCCAGCAGCACGTAGAACGCCACCACGCGGTGACGCACTTGCTCGGCGTCGTCGTCCAGGAACAGGCGGGTCAGGGAACGCATGTTGCCTTGAAGCTAGCGGTCCCCTGCCCTGCGGTGAACAGGGGACGCCCGACACCGCGCGCGGGAAGCGCCGACCCTGCCCCCGCGCGCCCCGCGCCGCCGACCTACCGCGTATGCGCCTTCAGGAACGCACCGATGTGCTCGTTCAGGAACGCGAGATCCGCCGGGTCCGAACCCGCGCCCGCGGGGTGTCCCCACAGCGACGGGATCGGCATCAGCGTGCCGTGCGGGATGAACTGCGCCTCGTACCGCGCGTCCTCGAGCGGGAAGTAGAGGTCGGTTTCCGACGGCATGTAGAGCAGCGGCGCCTTGATGGAACGCAGCGCGGCCTCCACGTCGCCGTTGAAGCCAGGCGTCGCGCCCACGTCGTTCGACTCCCACGTGCGCGCCTGCAGGATCAGGTCGTTGGCATCCGCGCGCGAGAGGAAGTTGTCCACGAACTGCTTCTCGTACTGCGCGAACGTCGTCCCGGGCGGCACGGTGGTCTTCCACAGCTCGCGCCGCCACCATTCCTGCGAGAACAGCCAGCCCGCCCACACGGCGCCAAAGGCGTGGATCCCGGCCCGGGGCTCGGTGGTGTAGTCGCCGCCGTTGAATGTCTGGTCGGCCTCGATCGCGGCGATCTGGCCGTCCAGTCGCACGATGCCGTGGCCGTAGGTCTTGGCCGTGCCGGACGTGGCCACCACGCAGTCCATGAAGTCGGGGTAGCTCACCGCCCACTGGAACGCCTGCTGCGCGCCCATCGAGAAGCCGATCACGGCGCGCACGTGCTGGATGCCCAGCGCCTCGGCCAGGAGCTGGTGCACCGCGCGCACGTTGTCGCGAATGGTCATCACCGGGAAGCGCGGGCCGTGGTACGGCTCGGGCGTGTTGCTCGGCGACGACGAATTCCCGTTGCCGAACAGCTCGGACGCCACGAGGAAGTACTTCGTCGTGTCCAGCGCCCGCCCCGGACCGATCAGCCACTCGTACCCGTGGTGATTGGCCATGTAATGCGAGGGGAGCAGGATCGCGTTGTCGTGCGCCGCGTCCAGGTGCCC
>DASZRI010000161.1:0-5407 GCA_035549215.1 Gemmatimonadaceae bacterium
CCTGCGGCCCCTGGCCCTCATCGGGGATGCGGTGCATCGCGCGGTACGCCGCGGCCACGGCCGAGCCGGGCGCGAGCGTCCAGTTGCCGTGATGGTAGTAGTCTGCAGGGCGCAGCTCCTTGCGCTGGGTGACCTCGTCAATCAGGAGCTGGCGGATGTCCTGCTGGCGGTCGTACACCACCGGCGCGTCACGAAGCATGGCGTAGCCGCCGCCCCCGCTCTGCCGGTAGTTATTGAGGGCAAGCGTGAACGAGTCGGTGGGCGCGACCGGCCGCCCGTTGCGGGTGAGCGACGTGATGCGCTCCCCGGCGGGACGGCTGATGTCCATCGTGTAGTCCACGCCGGCCACGATGTCGAAGTTGTAGCCGGGGACGTTCGGTTCGATCAGCGAACCCGGCGTGCCGAGCGTGCGGTAGTAGCGCGCGCTCCACTCGAGGTAGGCCTTGAGCTGGGCGCCGGAAATGCGCACTGCGCGCAGCGTGTTCTCGTACGGATAGATCGCCGCGAGGCGGGCCACCGTGATCGCGCCGGAGTCGAGCCCGGCGTCGAGGTTGAAGGCGGAGGCGGACGCGAGGTCGGCGCCCGACGCCTTGCGCTCGACGTCGAGGACGAAGTCCATGAGCGGCGTATCCACCACGCGCGCAGAGTCGGCGCGCCACGCCACTGGCGTGGTCCCGATGGGGCGCGTGACGTACTCCACGGTCGCGCGGTGCGCGGCGTCCGTGACGGCCAGGATCTTCGGGTCCTCGGCGTGGCCAGCGGTGCGCACGACGCCGGACGCGCGGGAGGTGACCGTCCAGCGCCGGCCCGCCTTCGTGAGCGCAAGGTGCGCCACGGCGACGCTCGTCGCCCAGTTCCTGGGCTGCATGAGCAGCGTGGAGCCGATGACCGTGTCCGGCATCTCCTTGTGCGAGTGGCCGTACACGATGACGTCGATGCCCGGCACCTCGTGGGCGATGCGCGCCGCGACGTTCTCGCTGGGCAGGTGCGAGCTGACGGTGTCGTAGCTGCTGGGCTCGTCGAGCCCGGAGTGAATCGCCAGGACGACGACATCAGCGCCGGCGCGGCGCGCCTGGGCGACCGCCGTGCGCACGTCGGGCACCGCATCGCGGATGACGAGGTGCGCCTCCTTGAGGTGCTGGCCGTCCCACAGGTTCGAGCCGGGCGTCGTGGCGCCGACGATGGCGACGCGTACGCCCGCCCGCCGCACGATGGTGTAGGCGCGAAAGGCGCGGGCGCCGCCGGTGGTCCACGCGTTGGCGGCGAGGAATGGGAAGTGCGCCTGCGCCACCGCGCGCCGCAGCGTGGGCACGCCGTAGTTGAACTCGTGGTTGCCGACCGCCGCTGCGTCGTACTGCATCGCGTTCATGGCGGCGATGGCCGGGTGCGGCTCCGTGGTGCGAACGCGCGCAGCCACGTAGTCGATCGGCGTGCCCTGCAGCAAGTCGCCGGCATCCACCAGCACCACGCGCCCGGGGTTGGCCTGGCGCACCGAGTCCACGATCGTGGCGGCGCGGGTCAGGCCACGCACCGTGTCGGGGCGGCTGTCGTAGTAGTCCCAGCCGCGGACCCGACCGTGCACGTCCGTGGTGGCCGCGATGACCAGGTCAACCTGGCGGGGAGCCACGGGCTGCTGGGCGGCCGCCGCCGGGGCCGCGCACGCGAGGGCAAACGTCAGAAGTCGTGACAACCGTGTCTTCATGCGAAAAACCTAGCGGACTGCAGGGTGGCGTGGGAGGCAGCGGTGCCTGCATGGCAGCGGCGCGGGCAGGGCAGGCCCCGGCCGGCGCGCGCGGTTGACGGCCGGTTCCGGGGCCAGCGAGCTTTGAGGAACCCCGGCCCTCCCCTGATACATGACCGTGACGATTCCTTCGCCAATCCTTGCCCCGGTTCCCCGATGGTTCACCTGCGGTGGCACCCTGACCGGCCGGAGGTAACGTGAAGCCGCTCATCATCGGCATCGCGGGCGGCTCCGGCTCCGGCAAGTCCACCGTCGCGCGGCGCGTGGCCGAACTGCTGGCCGACATGTCCGTCGCGTTCATCGACATGGACGCCTACTATCGCAACCACGCGCACCTCCCCATCGAGGAGCGGCGGAAGATCAACTGGGACCATCCCGACGCGATCGACTGGGACCTGCTCGTGAACCAGCTCGGCCAGTTGCTGGCCGGGGAGTCGGTGGAGAAGCCGGTGTACGACTTCGTCCACCACACGCGCAGCACCCAGACGGTCACGATTCCGCCGGCGGACGTGGTGGTGATCGACGGCATCCTCCTGTTCACGGACGAGCGGACGCGCGACCTGTGCGACGTGAAGGTGTTCGTGGATGCCGACGCCGACATCCGGCTCATCCGGCGGATCCGGCGCGACATGCACAAGCGCGGCCGCCCGCTGAACGAGATCCTGGAGCAGTACCAGAAGACCGTGCACCCCATGCACCTGCAATTCGTGGAACCCAGCAAGCGGTACGCGGACGTGATCGTCCCGCGCGGCGGGCACAACGCGGTGGCGATCAGCATGATCGTCGCGCGCGTCCAGCAGCAGATCGCCAAAGTGCGCGCATGACGGCAGCAGCGGCGGGCGCCACGCGCATCCTGGTGGTGGACGACGAGCCGGACATCGTCGCGCTCGTCACCTTCCACCTGGCCAAGGCGGGCTATCGCGTCTCCACCGCCGCCAACGGCGATGACGCGCTGACGGCGGCGCGCGCGGAGCGCCCGGCGCTGGTCGTCCTCGACCTGATGCTGCCGGGGATGTCGGGACTCGACGTCCTGCGCGCGCTGCGGGCGGACGACGCGACGCGCCACATCGCCGTGCTGCTGCTCACCGCGCGACGCGAGGAGCAGGACCGCATCGAGGGGCTGTCCATCGGCGCGGATGACTACCTGACCAAGCCGTTCAGCCCGCAGGAGCTCGTGCTGCGCGTCGCCGCGATCCTGCGCCGCGTGGCCGCCTCGAGCGCGGGTCCGGGCGACACGGTGACGGTCGGGCCGGTCACGATCGATCGGGGGGCGCACCGCGTGCGCGTCGACGGCCAGGACGTGGAGCTCACGCCCACCGAGTACCGGCTGCTCCTGCTGCTCTACGAGCGCCGCGGGCGCGTGCAGTCGCGTTCGCACCTGCTGGAGACGGTGTGGGAAGCCGCGCCGGACATCCAGACGCGCACGGTGGACATGCACGTGCAGCGGCTGCGCACCAAGCTGGGCGCCGCGGGAGAGCTCATCGAGACCGTGCGCGGCTTCGGCTACCGGCTGCGCAACACGGACGGCCGCGCCTCGTGACCCTGGCGCGCCGGCTGCTGCTCGGCTCCGTGATCGTCATCGTGGCGCTGGTCACGGCGACGACGCTGGTGGCGGGCAGCCGCCTGCGCAACCGCCTGCAGGTCGAGACGGAGCAGGACCTGCTGCGGTCGGCGCGCCTCGTCGCCCTGCTGTGGCATCCGGGACAGGACGCGGATTCGCTGGCCGACGCGGCCGGCGCGGCCCTGCAGCGGCGCGTCACGCTGATCGCCGCAAGCGGCGTGGTGCAGGGTGACTCGAAGTTCACGCCGCAGGAGATCACGGGCCTCGAGAACCACAGCACGCGCCCCGAGGTCATCGAGGCGCGCGCCGAGGGCTGGGGAAGCTCGCGCCGCCACAGCGTGAGCGCCGGCGACGACGAGATGTACGTCGCGGTGCGGCACCCGATGGGGTTCGTGCGCGTGGCGATCAACCTGGGCACGCTCCGCGAGATCGTGTGGGCGGCGCAGCGCGACGTGCTGACGGGTGGCCTCGTCGCGCTCATTGTCGCGCTGCTGCTGGCGGCCGTCTTCGTGCAGACCGTGTCACGCCCCGTGATCGAGCTGCGCGACGTGGCGCGCGCCGTGGCCGACGGCGACCTGACGCGGCGGCCGCACCTGGATGCCCCCGGCGAGGTGGGCGACCTGGCGGCCGCCGTGCACCGCATGACCGAGCAGCTCGCGGGACGACTCGCGGCCGTGCAGGCGGGCGAGGCGCTGCTGCGCGCCACGATCGAGGCGCTCGACGAAGGCATCATCGCCGTGGACGCGCGGCACCAGGTGGTGCGCATCAACCAGAGCGCGCGCCGGATGCTGGACGTCACCGACGCCGTGCCCTTCCCCGCGGACCGGCTCCCGCCCGATCGCATCCTGCGCGAGGCGCTGCGCTCGGCGATCGAGGGCATCGCGACGGACACCGCGGAGATCACGCGCGGCGAACGCACGCTTGGCCTGAGCGCGCGCACGCTCGAGGGCGGCGGCGCCGTGCTGGCGCTGCAGGACCTGACCACGCGCCGCCGGCTGGAGAGCATCCGGCGCGACTTCGTGGCCAACGCGTCGCACGAGCTCAAGACGCCGCTCACGGTGGTGAGCGGGTTCGCCGAGACGCTGCAGGATCCCGACATCCCGGTGGAGGATCGCCAGCGCTTCGCGGGGATGATCCGCACGAGCGCGCACCGCATGCAGCGCATCGTGGACGACCTGCTCGACCTGTCGCGCTACGAATCGGGCACGTGGCGCCCGAATCCCGTGGCGGTGGACCTTCCCACCGCGGTGTCCGACGTGCTGACGACCGCGTCTCCCGCCGCCGCGGACAAGGGGCTCACGCTCGCCCGCGACCTGGCGGGCGATGCGGCGAAGGTGTACGCCGACGCGACCGCGCTGCGCCAGATCCTGGCCAACCTGGTGGACAACGCGCTCCGCTACACGGCCAGCGGCACCGTCACCGTGTTCTCCCGGCGCGAGGGTTCCTCGGTGCGCGTCGGCGTGCGGGACACGGGCATTGGCATCGCCGCCGAGCACCTGCCGCGGATCTTCGAGCGCTTCTACCGGGTGGACCCGGCGCGCTCGCGCGCGGGCGGCGGGACGGGACTCGGACTCGCGATCGTGCGCCACCTGGCCGAAGCCCACGGCGGATCGGTGCACGCCGAGAGCGCGCTGGGCCAGGGCACGACGATCAGCGTCGTCCTGCCCGACGCGGCACCGTCCACGGCGTAGCGCGAGCGCCAGAGCCGGGCGCGGACGGCGGGACCGGGACGCAACGGGGGCCGTCTTCGCGGCGTGACGCGATCGTTTCGGCTGCATGAAGTCCCGGTGACATGCGAGGCCTAGCCTCCATGGCGTGATGGAGACGACGCTGCTCGCCCGCCTCGATGCCCGCGACCGGGCCCTGTACGCCCGGTGGGCGCTGGACCAGGCCTCCGCGCGCGCCGTGCGGTGGGCACTCATCGCGCTGACGCACGTCGGCGGCGCAACGAGCACGATCCTGCTCTGCCTGCTTCCGCTGCTGCGCCCGGGACTGGCCGGGGCGGCAGGATGGCGTCCGCTCGCCTCCTTGGTGTTCTCGCACCTGGTCGTGCAGGTGATCAAGCGGCGCGTTGGCCGGGTCCGCCCGTCACGCGCGCTGGCACG
>DASZRI010000162.1:0-13337 GCA_035549215.1 Gemmatimonadaceae bacterium
GGTGTGGCCGGCGAGCTGCGTGTGCGTGACCGTCGCCGACCAGTAGCCCGCACCCGTCGCGATCGTCGGCATGGCGACACCCGTCGAGTTCTTGAACTTCATGCCGGTTGTCGTGTCCGGCGCATACTTGGACGAGTCGGAGAAGAAGGCTTCCTCCGAGGTCACCAGGTTGCGCAGGTCGGACTTCATGGCCGTGACGTACGCCTTGTTCTTGGTGTTCGCGAACTTCGGGATGGCGATGGCGGCCAGGATGCCGATGATGACGACGACGATCAGGAGCTCGATGAGCGTGAAGCCCTTGCGATTCTGCATGAGTGATGGTCTCCGGCGATGAGTGGGTGAGGGGATTGCACGGTGCGTGCAGACGCGCCCTGCAGTGGCAATGCCGATGCCACGGGAGCGGCCAACGCCCAACTCGCGGATGTCAAAGGAGATCGCGCACTCGTGTGGGAGCCAACGGACGCGCACGCGCGTGGCGATCCGCAACGCGACGCGCATGCTGCAATCGCCCATGGGTGTGCAACGTATGGGCGCGTGTTCAGCAGAACGTCGCGGCGACCTGCGCAGTGCGCACGTGGATGCCGATGGTCGTGTCGATGTCGCGGCCGTAGCCGCCGCCGATCGTGATCACGACCGGCAACCCGACTTCGCGGCACTGCTGCAACACGATGGCATCGCGGCGCGCGAGCCCGTCGGTGGTGAGCGAAAGTCGGCCCAGGCGGTCGTCTTCATGCGGGTCGGCACCGGCGATGTAGACCACGAGCCCGGGCTGCGCGCGCGAGAGTACGGATGGAAGCGCGGCGGCGAGCGTCTCGAGGTACGCTGCGTCCGTGGTGCCGTCATCGAGCTCGATGTCCAGCGAGCCGGGCACCTTGTGGAATGGATAGTTCCGCCCGCCGTGCATGCTGAACGTGAACACGGAGTCGTCGCCGGCGAACACGGCGTGCGTTCCGTTCCCCTGATGCACGTCCAGGTCCACCACGGCCACGCGCGCGGCCAGTCCGTCGCGCTGGAGCGCGCGAATGGCGATGGCCACGTCATTGAACACGCAGAACCCCTCGCCGTGGTCCGCGAACGCGTGATGCGTGCCGCCGGCCAGGTTCATCGCCACGCCGTGCACGAGGGCCGCGCGCGCGGCCTCGCACGTGCCGCCCACGGCGCGGTACGACCGCTCGACCAGCGCCTCGGACCACGGAAACCCCAGCCGGCGGATCTCCGCCGCGGTCATTGCGCCATTCGTGAAGCGGTCCACGTAGTCGGCGGTGTGCACGCGCAGCAGGTCGTCCCGCGATACGCGCGCCGGCTCGTGCATGCACTCCGGCCGCACGATGCCCTCGTGCAGGACGCGGTCGCGCAGGCGCGCGTACTTCTCGATCGGGAACCGGTGGCCTTCGGGGAGCGGAAAGGTGTAGCGCGCGCTGGACCACGCGTGCAGCGGCATGCCGCGCCCGTCAGCGGCTGCCGAGCGTGGCCGTGAGCGCCAGGCGCTGGCCGTCGCGCAGCACGACGACGCGCACCTGGTCGCCCGGCTTGTGCGCGTAGAGCGCGTTGGAGTAGCTCTCGAGGTCGGTGACCTCCACGCCGCCGAACTCGACCACGATGTCCCCGCCCTTGAGCCCCGCCCGGTCCGCCGGGCTGCCGGGGGTGATGCCGGTGACACGCAGCCCCTTCACGTCGCCGGCCGCCATGTCGGGGATGGAGCCGAAGTACACGTTGGTGCTCACGCGCTCGGCCATCTGCGCCCGGGCCGGTGCGCGCGTGAACGTCAGGCGCGCCGGCCGGTCCGCGATTGCGCGGATCACCCGCTCGGCCACCGCGACCACCGTTGCCTCGCCGCCGGCGTTGATCTTGTCGGCGTCGTCCGTGGCGCGGTGATAGTCCTCGTGCAGGTCCGTGAAGAAGTGGAGCACGGGGATGTTCTTCGCGTAGAACGAGCTCTGGTCTGACGGACCGAATCCGTCACCCTGCGCGTTGATGGCCAGGCGTCCCGCGTTGGCGCTGTCGAGCAGCGACGGCAGCTCGCGCGCCGTGGCCACGCCGTACACGATGAGCCGGTTGTTCCGCAGGCGCCCGACCATGTCGAAGTTGACCATTGCCACCATGCTGTCGAGGGCGATGGGCGAGTGGTCCACGAAGTATTCCGAGCCCAGGAGCCCTTCTTCCTCGGCGCTGAAGTTGATGAACAGCAGCGAGCGACGGGTGGGTGCGGCGCGGAACAGCCGCGCCAGCTCGAGCACGGCGGCCGTGCCGGACGCGTTGTCGTCGGCACCGCGGCGGATGGCGGCACCCGCTCCGGGATCGAGCGCCCCTTCGGTGGAGCGGCCCAGGTGGTCGAAGTGCGCGCCCACGACGACGTACTCGTTGCGCAGCGACGGATCCGTGCCGGCCAGCATCGCGACGACATTCTGCGTCGCCAGCGACTCGGGCGGCGCGCCGTGGCCGGCGGCCGGGCGCGCCACGAACGTCTGCAGGTAGCTGGTGGGCGTCATGGCGTACAGCCCGAGCGCCGCGTAGCGCCGCGCAATGAACGCGGCAGCGGTGTCGTTGCCCACCGAGCCGGCGCGACGCCCCTCCAGCTGGTCGCTGGCCAGGTAGGCGATGTCGGACTGGATGCGCGCCGAGTCGGGCGACGCAGCGGGAACCGCCGCCGGATCAGGCGCAGCGGGGCGGCATGCGCCCAGGGCAGCGAGGGCGGCGACAGTGGCGCCAAGGACGGCGGAGCGGAAGGCGGCAGCGGGCATGGGGATCGGCGCGAGTCTGGGATTCACCTCGAATGTTAGTCCCGCCCGGGGCCCCGGACCAGCGAATGGGAGCAGGTGCAATGCTGGCACTCCGCCGGCGCAGCCCTCAGATTCAGGCATTCCACCACTGATCCGACGCAGGATCTGGGAAAGCCATGGACCTCTCTCCGACATTCGCCCGGCATTTTTCCCGGCTCGTCTCGTTGTTGATCCACGACGCCGCGAGCGTGGACGAACAGAAGATGGCGCTGCGGGCGGCACTCGCCGTCAACAAGGATGGCGCCGTGTCGCTGGAGCTTCGTGGAAGCGAACTCCGCGCAGGCGACGAGCCGATCCCCTCCGTGCTGGCCGGCGTGGGCGACCTCGTCGAGCGCATGGCCGCGAACGCGGTCACGCGGATGCACTTCGACAAGGGCACGAGCGCCGCCGACATGCTGGGCACGGCGCGGCTGCTGGCGCGCGCAGTGGCGGCAGGCGATGGTGGAGCCGGCCTGCGTGGCGCGCTCGCGGAAATGGCGTCCGGTTCGGTGCGGGTGGAGCCGGAGGCTGTTGCGTCGGAGCCGGAAGCGATCGCGGAAGTCCCGCCGGAACCAGAGCCGCTTCCGCTTCAGGAGCCCGAGGCGGAGCCGGTCGCGCAGGAAGATGCCGTCGATGCGCTGTCCGGCGCGGCCCTGGTCACGCCGCCAGGCGGGATCGAGGTGCAGGACGCCTCCGGCGTCATCTCCGAGGCCCGGCCCGACCCCACGCCGTCGCGTGTCACGACCGAGATCGCGGGGCTCGTCGCCGAGGACGGCGGCGGCATGTTCATGCACTTCTCCGCCGCGAATGCGATCAGCGACTCGCCGGAGTCCATCTTCGAGCGGCTCGACCGCGTGCACGGCAGCGGCGAGGCAACGAAGCTGCTTGACGACCTGGCCACGCTGGCCGAGAACGCGGCGCGCGAAGGCAAGCCGGTGGTGGTGGCCGACATCTACCATGGGATCGTGGTGCGCGAGGCCGCGCTGCCCGAGGGCGACATCAAGCGCGCGTACGTGCTCGCCATCCGCCGCATGGCCAAGCCGACGCTGCTGCGCTCGGTGGCGATGCTCCTGCCGCGCCGGCGCGAGCGCCTGGAGGACTACGTCGCCGTGCTCATGCGTACCGGCGAGGATGGCGCCGATGCGCTCATCGAGCAGCTGACGCAGGCGCAGACGTCGGAAGACCGGCGCGTGTTCTTCGACGTGCTGCTCCGCCTGCAGTCCGGCGTGGATGCGCTGGTGCACATGCTGGGCGATGCGCGCTGGTTCGTGGCGCGCAACGCCGCGGACCTGCTCGGGGAGATGCGCGCGGCGGAGGCCGAAGGACCGCTCACCGAGCTGCTGCGCCACCCCGACGATCGCGTGCGCCGCTCGGCCACGAACGCGCTCATGCAGCTCAGCACGGAGACGGCGCTGCGGGCGATCTATGACGCGATCCGCGACCCGGCGCCCGAGGTGCGCATGCAGGCTGCGGCCGCGGTGGCCGCGCGCAAGGATGGCGTGACGGCCTCCACCCTCATCCAGGCCATCGAGGAGGAGGAAGACGGCGACGTGCAGCTCGCGATGCTCGCGGCGCTGGGCAAGGTGGCCACGCGCGATGCTGTCGATCGCCTGGTCAAGGCGGCCGAGCCGGAGCGCGGGCTGTTCAAGCGCAAGACGACGGCGTTCCGCATCGCCGCGGTGAACGCGCTGGCCGAGGCCAAGACGCCCGCGGCGCGCGCGGCGCTCAAGGCGCTGGAGTCGGACAAGGACAAGGAAGTGCGTGACACGGTGGCGCGCGTCATGCAGTTCATCGGGCGCGCCTGAACGGCGCGCCCGAGTGGACGGTCAGCGCGCCGTGAAGTCGGTGCGCGCGTCCACGCCGCGGCACACCTCGGCGATCAGCGCCGCCGTGTGGTCCACGTCCTGCAGGCTCACCATCTCGTTCGGCGAGTGCATGTAGCGGTTCGGGATGGACACGAGCGCGGTCGCCACGCCCTCCTGCGCGATGTGGATCGTGTCTGCGTTCGTGGACGTGTCGCGTCCCGCCGCGTGCACCGAGTACGGGATGTTGTTCGCCTTGGCGGCGTCGCGCAGCAGGTCGAACACCACCGGCGATACCAGCGAGCCGCGCACGAGCACGGGCCCGCTGCCGAGCTTGTGCTCGCCGAGCTCCTTCTTTTCCAGGTTCGGGTGGTCGGTGGCGAAGGTGACATCCACCACGATCGCCATCTGCGGGCGCAGCCGGTTGGCGACGACGATGGCGCCGCCGCCGTGCCATGCGATCTCTTCCTGCGCGGTGGCGGTGGCCACGACGCGCGCCTTGCCCGGGCGCTCCTTGTAGCGACGCAGCGCCTCGAGCACGGTGAAGGCGCCGATGCGGTCGTCGATCGAGCGCGACACGATCCGGTCGTTGGGGAAGTCCAGCACGCGGGAGTCGATGACGCCCGGGTCGCCGATGCTCAGGCGTTCGAGCGCCTCGGCGCGGTCCTTCGCGCCGATGTCCACCCACAGGTCGGCGAACTTGGAGGCCGTGTCGCGGTCGGAGGCCTTCATCAGGTGGATGGGCTTCCGGCCGATGACGCCGAACACGTCGCCGTTGCCGTTGAAGAAGCGGATGCGCTGGCCCACGAGGACCTGCGGGTCCCAGCCGCCGATCGGCGAGATGTAGACGAAGCCCTCGTCATCGATGTACTGCACGATGACGCCGATCTCGTCGATGTGGCCGTCGAGCATGATCGTGGGCGAGCCACCCGGGTTGACCTCGGCGATGCTGTTGCCGGCGACGTCGCTGGTGACCACGTCCGCGAACGTCTCGGCCTCGGCGCGCCAGGCGCGCGCGGCAGCCGCCTCGAACCCGGACGGACCCGGGGTGTCGAGCAGGCGCTTCAGGAAGCTGATGGATGACGGGCTGAGCATACCATGTGGAGAGAAGGGGACCTGCCACATCAGGCGTTGTGCCTATGGTAGCCCATGACGGGCGGGGAAGGAAGAAGCATTCCGTTTCACGGGGTTACAATCCGTGCCACGGGGGCTTCAGCATGGATTGGCCGGCGCCGGCGCCCGCCCGTCAGTCCTCGTGGTGGATGGGGAAGGCGAGGAAGCTGGCCAGCAGGAGCACGAGCCCGCCCGCGTACCAGCGCGCATCCTGCGTCAGCGCGTAGTACACGATCCCGTACCAGGCGAGCATCTGGCCGAGCAGCCAGCCGAACAGGCTCTCCGGGATCTGCAGGGCGGCACGGCGGCGCTGCGCGAAGCGGCTGTTCCAGAACCGGTGGTCAATGAGCTGCACCAGCGCATAGATCCACGTCATCACGCCGACGGCGCGCAGCTTGAACACCAGCGCGCCGCCGCGTGCATGGAAGCCGAGCGAGTAGAGGATCCACACGGCCAGGGCGACGAACAGCGTGAGGCCGAGCAGGATGCGTCGCACCCGCTGCAGGACGTCCGGCGTGAGCCAGGCGTGCGATGGGTGCGGCATCTCGGGCGCGTGCGCGCCCGTCACTGGTGTCGACATCACGGGTCCTGCGAGAGGGATGGCCGGGAGTCAGCGGCTGCGCTGGTACACCGGCTTTCCTGCAATATACGTCGCGAGCACCTGGGTTCCGAGGATGTCGCGGTCGGCCACGGTCATGATGTCGCGGTCGAGGATCACGAAATCCGCGTACTTGCCGGTCGTGATCGATCCCATGACGTGCTCCTGGAACGCCGCATACGCGGGCCAGATGGTCATGCCCTTGAGCGCTTCCTCGCGCGTCATCTTCTGCTCGGGCAGCCATCCGCCGGGCGGCCAGTCGTGCTCGTCCTGCCGCGACACCGCGGCATGGAACGAGTAGAGCGGATTCACGCGCTCCACGGGAAAGTCGCTGCCGTCGGGGATGATGACGCCCGTGTTGAGCAGCGAGCGCCAGGCGTAGGCGCCCAGGAGGCGCGCGGGGCCGAGGCGGTTCACCGCCCAGTACATGTCGCTCGTCGCGTGCACGGCCTGCATGGAGGGGATGACGCCGAGCTTCGCGAAGCGCGGGATGTCGTCGTGGTGCAGGATCTGCGCGTGCTCGATGCGGAAGCGATGGTCGGCGGTGGGCACCGAGTCGAGCGCATGCTCGTAGGCGTCGAGGGTGAGGCGGTTGCCGCGGTCGCCGATGGCGTGCGTGTTCACCTGGAAGCCGTGGCGCAGCGCCGCGATCGCGACCTGCTCGATGTGCTGCGGCGAGCTGACGAGGAGGCCGGAGTTGCCGGGGTCGTCGGCATACGGCTCGAGCAGCGCCGCGCCGCGCGAGCCGAGCGCGCCGTCGGCGTACAGCTTGATGGCGCGGATCCACAGGTGGCCGTCGTACAGCGCGCTCTGCGGGCCGCGCGCGAAGTAGTGCTGCAGTGCCTGCGCGTTGTCGCCGATCATCATGTAGACGCGCAGGTCGAGCTGGCCGGCCTTCGCCAGGTCCTCGAAGACGTCGATCGTGGACTCGGGCTCGCCGGGGTCATGGACGCTGGTCAGTCCCCAGCGGTTGGCCTCCTTGATTGCGGCGAGGACCCACGCCCGCACGTCGGCGGCAGTGGGCGCGGGCACGACGCGCGTGATGAGCGCCTTGGCGTTGTCCACGAACACGCCGCTTGGCGCGCCGGTCGCGTCACGTTCGATATGCCCGCCGGAGGGATCCTTTGTGTCGGCGCTGACGCCGGCGGCCTTCATGGCCATCGCATTGGCGAGCAGGGCGTGGCCGTCCACGCGCGTGAGCACCACCGGATGGTCGGGCACGGCGCGCGACAGCGCGTCGTGGGTGGGGAATCGCGTGACGGCCCAGTGGTTCTGGTCCCAGCCGTGGCCCAGGATCCATGCGCCCGGCGGTGCGGACTTCGCGCGGGCGGCGACGCGCGCCACGACTTCGTCGTACGATGTCGTGCCGGTGAGGTCCACTTCCTGCAGGGTCTGGCCGAGCTCGGTCAGGTGCCCGTGCGCGTCCACCATGCCCGGGATGACCGTGGCGCCGTGCAGGTCGAGCACCTGCGTCTGCGGGCCGCGCAGCGCCATCGCCTCACGCGCGGATCCCGCGAACGCAAAGCGCCCGTCGCGCACCGCGAACGCCTCGACCAGCGGGTGGCCGTCGTCCACCGTGTAGATGCGCGCGTTGGTGACGATCAGGTCGGCGCGCGGGGGTTGCTGCTGCGCACGCAGCGGGAGTGCGCCGGCGAGCAGCGCGACGGCGAGGGCGGACGGGACACGCATGGTGGCGTACGGCTGGGGTGGGTGGCCACGCACGACGCGCGGCGCGCTCCCCTAAGAGAACGCGCCGCGCGGGACAACGCAAACGCGCGCCGTCAGGGGCCGGGAATGCGCGTCCAGACGAGGATCGTGCCGCATCCCGGCGTGCCGTTGCGAATGTTGAACTCCGCCGGGAGCGTGGCCGGCCCGCTGTAGATCTCCACGCCGTCAATGTCCTCGGGCGGGATGTCGTCCACGTTGAGGCCGGGCGTGCGGATGCCGTCCACCCACCACTCGGGCGGGCAGTCGCGTCCCGCCACCGAGGCGGTGCGCGCCATGCGCAGCGCGAGCGAGCCGTCGCGCATGTGCACGATCTCCACGCCGGGCATCATCCGCATCATGTCGCTGAGCACGTGCGGCTCGCGGGCGGCGATGTCCTCGCGCGTGATGAAGTGCCCGAAGCCCGCGTCCTTGCGCCGGTAGAAGTCGGCGAGCAGGCGGCGCCGGCGCGCCAGTTCCTTGACCTCGACGCCGGGCAGCTCGAGCGCGAAGGCGGAGATCGTGACGTTCACGGAATCGGTACGCCCCGGGCGCAGCGTGACGGTCGCCGATTCCGGCGAGAACCCCAGTCGCCGGAAGACAAGGTCGGTGGGACCCGGCGGGAGCGCGGGGATGCGAAAGTGCCCGCTGCGATCGGTGTACGCGCCGACGCCGGCGATCAGCACGGTGACCGTGACCATGGGCACGGGCGTGCCGGTCGAATCGCGGACGACGCCGGCGAGCGTGGCGCGCAGGTCCTGCGCGGCGGCGGCCGGCGCCGCAGCCAGCGTGCCTGCGAGTGCGGCGATTAGCGTCCGCGCAGCGCGCACCGTACGTGAAGATGGGGAGGACATGCCGAACATCGCCTCGCGGGACCGGAACCACGGCCCATCCTCACGATGCGGGGGATTGCCCGGGCGGGCAACCCCCCGCGACGTAATCATTCGGTAAGGCGTGAACGCCCGACGCGGAAGAGGGGCAAACAGAGGAACAGCACGTACGCCAGCGCCGCGACGAGCAGGCTGGTGCCGAGTCCGCCGATCGCCTTGCTGAAGTCGAGGCCGCGGTCGAGCTGCTTGGCGGCGAGCGCGGCGAGCACCACGCCGGTGATCGCGCCGCCGGCGATGAGCCCCGACGAGAAGAGCACGCCCGGGCCCGAGTCGGCCGCGGGCCCCTCGCGCTCCTCGGCCGGCAGCCCGCGCTCGACGAGCCAGCGCACGATGCCGCCCATGAACATCGTGGCCGATGTCGAGATCGGGAGGTACACGCCGACGGCGATGGGCAGCGACGGGAGCCCGAGCAGTTCCATGGCCACGGCCAGGAACGCGCCGATGAGCACCAGGCTCCACGGCAGCTTCTGCGTCAGGATGCCGTCCACGACCAGCGCCATGATCTGCGACTTGGGCGACTCGAGCTTGTCCACCGTGCGGCCGTCGTAGCCCACGCGCTCGCGCCCGCCCAACCCGGGGTCGAGCAGGAAGTGGATGGCGCCCGCCTGGTCCACGAGGTACTTGCCGGCCGGGGCATCGCCCGTCTGCTCGAACAGGTGGCCGACGCGGTACGTCTTGCCGTCCGGTCCCGCCGTCGTGCCGGAATCGATGGCGCTCACGACGACGCTCGGGTAGTTCCGCGCGACGATCGTCGTCTTGGCCTCGTTCAGGAACTGGATGATGCCGCCGACGAGCAGCGCCGACGCCGTGACGCCGACAAGCAGTGCGACCTGCTGCCGGCGCGGCGTGGCGCCCACCAGGAAGCCGGTCTTGAGGTCCTGCGACGTGCCCGCCGCCGTGGACGCGGCGGTGCACACGACGCCACCGATGATCAGCGCGAGCACGCGATGCTCGATGCCCACCCAGCCCACGGCGAGGAACAGAAGCGACGTGAGGAGCAGCGTCGCGACGGTCATGCCGGACACCGGGTTGGACGACGAGCCGATCTGCCCGGTGATGCGGCTGGACACCGTGACGAACAGGAACGAGAAGAACAGCGCCAGCACCGCGCCCACGAAGTTGATGTGGATCTGCGGCAGGAACATCATCGCCAGCAGCGCGAGCAGCGCGCCGCCGATCACGATCACCATGTTCAGGTCGCGCTCCGTGCGCGGCACCTGCGCCGTGGTGCGCCCCTCGCGGCTCGCCTTGAAGTCGCCGAGGCCGTGCAGGAGCGCCTGCCAGATGGTGGGCAGCGCGCGCGCCAGGCTGAACAGCCCGGCGGCCGTCACCGCGCCGGCGCCGATGTAGTACACGTAGTTGGCACGGATGTCGCTGGCCGACATGTCGCCGATGAGCTGCGACGTGGACGGGAAGATCGGCGTGGTGAACCCCGAGCCGAAGAACTTGATCGCGGGAATGAGGACGAAGAACGAGAGCACGCCGCCGCCGAACAGGTACCCGGCGATGCGGGGGCCGATGATGTAGCCCACGCCCGTGAGCTCGGGGCTGATCTCGGCCTGCATCTCGCCGAAGAGCTGCGTGCGTCCCGTGGGCAGCATCTTCTCGAACGCCTTGCGCGGCACCTCGAGCCAGAGGTGCATGCCCGAGCAGAGGAACTTGTACAGCGCGCCGAGCCCGAAGCCCATGAACACGGTGCGCGCCTGCACGCCGCGCTCCTCGCCGACGATCAGCACCTGCGCGCACGCCGTGCCCTCGGGATACTTGAGGTTCGCGTGCTCCTTCACGATCAGGCTGCGCCGCAGCGGGATCATGAACACGACGCCGAGCAGGCCGCCCACCACGCCGACGGCCATCACCGTCGTCCACGGCAGGTTGTAGCCGAGCAGCAGCAGCGCGGGGAGGGTGAACGAGATGCCGGCGGCGATGGACTCGCCCGCGGACCCCGTGGTCTGCACGATGTTGTTCTGCAGGATCGTCGCCGGCGGCCGGCCCATCACGCGCGTCAGGTAGCGGAAGATCGTGATGGACAGCACGGCCACGGGAATGGACGCGCTGACGGTGAGGCTCACCTTGAGCGCGAGGTACACGCTCGACGCGGCGAAGACGAGGCCAAGGATGACGCCGAGGGCGAGCGCGCCGATGGTGAGCTCGGCGGGTTCCTCGGTGGGGGAGATGAACGGCGCGAAGCGCGCGCCGTCGTCGGTGGAGCGCAGGTCCGTCATGCGGTGGGTCCGGTGGGAGGTTCGTCCTGCCCGAAGCTCCGGGAATAATCGGCGCGGCCCACCCGCCGCGCCAGCCGCCGGCAGCGCGCTGGCGGCCCTCCGCCCCGCGTGTAGCTTTCCGCGCGGTCTCCACCCTCCTGCCACCAGCCATGCGCACACCACTCCTCACGGGCTGCCTCGCTGCTGCGGCCCTCACGACCGCCACGGCGCAGAACCCCGCGCCCGCGCCCGCACCTGCAACGTCCATTGCCGCGAAGACCGCGGGCTACCAGAAGCTGGACGGGTTCATCCCCGTCTACCTGGATGCGAAGACCGGGAAGATCCTGCTCGAGATCCCGCGCGACTCGATGCGCGCACTCATGGTCACGACGCAGGCCACCGGGCTTGGCTCGAACCCGATCGGCGTGGATCGTGGATCGGGCGGGGAGAGCCAGGTCGTGGATTTCAATCGCGAGGGCGAGCACGTGCTCGTCGTCTTCGAGAACTGGCGGTTCCGCGGCGCGGCGGACAACCCCGACCACCAGCGCACGGTGGCGGAGGCATTCCCGCCGAGCACGGTGGCGTCGCTGCCGCTGGTGGCGCAGGAGCAGGGGCGCCTGCTGGTGGACGCCACGGACTTCTTCCTGCGCGACTGGCTGGACGTGGCCGGCACGCTGCAGCGCAGCGGCCAGGGCGCCTACGCGGTCGCGCGCGACCGCTCGTACATCTACCGCCCGTACACGAAGGCGTTTCCCGAGAACTCCGAAATCGACGCTGCGCTGACGTTCGCGGCGAACGGCCGCGCGGGCGGGATCGTGAGCCGCATGGCGCCCGACGGGCGCGCGTTCACGCTGCGGCAGCACGTCTCGCTGGTGCAGCTTCCCGATGACCGGTACCAGCCGCGCGCGATGGACCCGCGCGTGGGCTACTTCGGGATCACGTTCAACGACTACGCGCAGCCCATCCAGCTCCCGCTGCAGCAGCGGTGGATCGAGCGGCACCGGCTGGAGCGCGTGAACCCCGACGACCCGAACTCGCCGATCCGGAACCCGATCGTGTACTACGTGGATCGTGGCATTCCCGAGCCGATCCGCACGGCGGTGCTGCAGGGCGTGAAGTGGTGGGAGCAGGCGTTCGACGAGGCCGGGCTCAAGGGCGGATTCAAGGTGGAGCTGCTGCCCGAGGGCGCGGACCCGATGGACATCCGCTACAACGTGGTGCAGTGGGAGAACCGCAACGAGCGCGGCTGGTCGGTGGGCGGCGCGGTGTCCGACCCGCGCACCGGCGAGATGCTCAAGGGCATGGCGCGGCTGGACTCGCACCGCGCGCGCACCGACTACAACATCTACGCGGCACTGATGGGCGCCGCCGAGTCGCCGGCCGACACGCACTTCGTGCTCGCGCGCGTGCGGCAGGTGGCGGCGCACGAGACCGGCCACACGCTCGGCCTCTCGCACAACTACATCGCGTCCACGTACGAGCGCGGCTCGGTGATGGACTACCCGCCGCCGCGCGTGCGGCTCGACGCACACGGCAACATCGACCTGTCGGATGCGTATGCCGTGGGCCCCGGTGCGTACGACGTGTGGGCCATCCACTGGGGGTACGGCATCTTCCCGCGCGGCATGGAACGCGATTCGCTGCGCGCGATCGTGGCGGACGGGCTGAAGAAGGGGTACCTGTACCTTTCGGATGGCGACGCGCGCCCCGACTTTGCGTCGGATCCGCGCGTGAACCTGTGGGACGACCAGGCGACGCCGGCACAGTTCCTGAAGAACCAGATGGACGTGCGGCGCGTGGCGCTGGCGCGGTTCGGCGAGCGCAACCTGCGCCCGGGCGACCCGCTGGCGGCGCTGCAGGAGCGGCTCGCGCCGCTGTACTTCTTCCATCGCTTCGCGCTGAGCTCGCTGTCGCGGACGATCGGCGGCATGGAGTACGCGAATGCCGTGGACGGCGACGGGCAGCAGGCCACGCGCCCGATCAGCGGCATGCGCCAGCGGGCCGCGCTGAGCCAGATGCTGGGCGCGTTGCAGCCTGCCGAGCTGGCCATTCCGGACACCGTGCTGACCCTGCTCGCGCCCAACGCCGCGGCGGTGACGCCGCGCGTCGAGCTGTTCGGCAGCCGCACGGAGCCGGCGTTCGACGAGCTGTCGGCGGCGCGGACGCTGTCGCAGATGATCGTGGACCTGGTGCTGCAGCGCGAGCGCGCGGCGCGCCTGGTCACGTTCGCCACGCGCGGCGCGAACATGCTCACGCTGGGCGAGACG
>DASZRI010000163.1:0-2931 GCA_035549215.1 Gemmatimonadaceae bacterium
AGACGGCGAACGCCGCGAGGGCGACCACCGTGAGGGAACGCCGGGCGTCGCGGCGCCCTCGCAGCGCCACGGCGATTATCCCGAGAATCACGACGAATCCGATCGATAGCAGCAGCAGCCCCAATCGCTCGGGCGGCTGCCCGGCAGCGGACGACGCGAAATTGATGGCGGTTGCTGCACCGCTCAGCGTGTAGGCCGCCCCGATCAACCAGCGGCGCGCGCGCGGAATGGTCCCGGGGGGCAGCGCCGAATGCACCACGAACGCCGGGAGCAGCCCGAGGGCGCTGAACGAGGCGGCGGCGAGGTAGCGCGGCTCGGCCAGTCCGGTGTCGCGCAGCGCGTAGAGGAAGAGCGCGCCGACGTTCCAGAGCAGTCCCACGGCGGCCGTCGCGAACGGGATCGCGTCGGCCCCGGGTCCGTCATCCACCGGCGCCGACCACCGGCGCGCGATCATCACCGCCAGCATCGCGTACAGCGCGATGCCGGTCGGGAAGCCCACCAGGTGGATCAGCGTTACGATATCGCGCGTCGTCACGTTGGGAGGGGACGAATGGTCGGCCCGCACCTGCGTCCGCGGACTTCAGTTCCCAAGTTAGCAGCGCTATCCCAAGCGCGCCGCGCGCACACAACGTTCGGTCCAATCGGGCCAACGAACGGTCGTACTCGGCCGATGTATGGCTGTTCCATGCCGACCGGCGGCGCTCCAGGAAGCGCTTCTCACGTCATGCCCAGGACGCGGGGGAGGCCGGCGCGTCCCATCAGCAGCGAGACCGAGGATGTGAACCGGTGGGGGACGCCTTGCGGGCGGAGGGGATGGCGGAGGACTGACGCGGTGGGTGCCGCTCACCAGCGCGTCGTCACGATTCTCCACGAACCTCTGGTCCGGCCACGGCTGAAAGTCGCCGGAACGTCCATGCCCGACGCGTCGTTCCATGGAGTGGGAAGCGCTCCCACCAACAGCCGTCAGCCGAGGGCAAAAACGGGCGACTCGCGAAAAGACACGGAACCGAATCGCAAGGCATTCTTCAAGAACCACTTACCAAGTAGCAGGGGAGGGACTCGAACCCTCGACCCCGGCATTATGAGTGCCGTGCTCTAACCACCTGAGCTACCCTGCCCCACTGCATTTTCCGGCGGTGTAACCTAACCGGCCGCTGGCCGTTCTCAACCCGCCGGACCCCGGCGCCCGAGCACGACCCTCCTCAACGCAAACCGGCCGGCCCTCTCGGACCGGCCGGCGAGTAGCGGGGGCGGGATTTGAACCCGCGACCTTCGGGTTATGAGCCCGACGAGCTACCAGGCTGCTCCACCCCGCGGCAGATGTAACAACTTAGCGCGCCAAACGGGACAGTCAAGCGCCCGACCGCTCCCCTCACCGGCTCGTCCGCAGCGCGTTCAGGATCACCGCCACGTCGATCCCCTCCTGCAGCAGCGCCCCCACGGTCGGCACGATGTACCCGCGCGCCGCGAACACCATCGCCAGCGCACTCAGCCCCAGCCCCACCCAGATGCTCTGCCGCGCGATCCGCATGGTCCGCTTCCCGATCGCCACGGCCTCGGCCACGCGACCCGGGTCGTCCACCAGGATCACGGCGTCCGCGGCTTCCGCCGAGATGCCGCCGCCGTGCCCGGCCAGCGCGATGCCGACCATCGCCGCGCTCAGCGCCGGCGCGTCGTTCGTCCCGTCGCCCACCATCAGCACGCGCTCGCCCTCGTGCGCCAGCCGCCGCACCACGGCCACCTTGTCCTCGGGCAGCAGGTCGCCGCGTGCCTCGTGGATGCCCACCGCGTGCGCCACGGCGCGCACGTTCGGCGTGTGGTCGCCTGACAGCAGCAGCGTCCGCCGTACGCCCAGGTCGCGAAGCCGGGCGAACACCGCGGGCAGCCCGTCGCGGATGCGGTCGGCGTACTCCACCACGCCCGCGAGCTTGCGGTCCACCACGACGTAGGCGCGCAGCCCCGTCTCGGTGTGCTCAACCTTCGCGAGCTCCTCGGTCGTGATCGGTGCGTGCTCCAGCGCGAACGCGCGCGCGCCCACCACGACCTCGTGCCCGTCCACCTCGGCCACCAACCCGCGCCCCGGGGTTTCGCGCAGCCCGCGCGCCTGCGGCAGCGTGCCGAACCGCGCTTCGGCCGCCTTGACGATCGTGCGCGCCAGCAGGTGTCCCGACCCCTGCTCCACGGCCCCCGCCAGTCGCAGCACGTCGTCGCGCGTGAAGCCGTTCACCGTCCGCACGCCGCTCACCTCGGGCGTGCCGACCGTCAGCGTCCCGGTCTTGTCGAACACGGCGGTGTCCACGTGGCTCAACTGCTCCAGCGCCGCACCGTGCCGCACGATCACCTGTCGCCGCGCCGCCTTGTTGATCCCGCCGATGAACGCGATCGGCGTCGCCAGGATCAGCGGGCACGGCGTCGCAACCACCAGCACGGCCAGCACGCGGATCCAGTCGTGCGTCGTGATCCACGCGAACGCGCAGACCGCGATCGTCACCGGCGTGAACCACACGGCGTAGCGGTCGGCCAGCCGCTGCAGCGGCGACTTGCTGGCCTGCGCGTTGCGCACCAGTTCCACGATGCGTGCGTACTGGCTCTCTTCGGCCAGCGCCGTTGCGCGCAGCGTGAGCGCGCCGTCCAGGTTCACGCTGCCGCTCAGCAGGTGCACGCCGGGCCCTGCCGCCATGGGCACTGGCTCGCCCGTGAGGCGCGCCGTGTCCACCAGCGAATGTCCCTCGGTCACCTCCCCGTCGCACGGGACCAGCTCGCCGGGGCGCACCAGCAGCAGGTCGCCGACGCAGATCTCGGCCACGGTGATGTCGGCGATCGTGCCGTTCGCGCGGCGATGCGCGGTGCGCGGCGCGGCGTCCTCCAGCTCGCGCACGGCGCGCGACGCGCGTCCCTCGGCGTAGCGGTCCAGCGCCTCGCCGCCTGTCT
>DASZRI010000164.1:0-5393 GCA_035549215.1 Gemmatimonadaceae bacterium
CGCATGACGAGGTGGCGCCGGCACGATCCGGCGACTGCCCGTATTTAGTTTGAGGTTCCGGCCCCTTGCCGATGCGCGCGGGGCCGGGTATTCAGCAACATCGTGAGCAGGGACCTGCAGTGGCACGGACCACCACCCAGCGGTTCGACCGCGGAGCTTCAATGATGCGATCGCTCCTGCGCCGCACGGCGCTTGGCCTCTCCCTCCTTGTCCTGGGTGGCGCGAGGCAGGCCTCGGCCCAGTACTTCGGGCGCAACAAGGTGCAGTACGAGAAGTTCGACTTCCGGGTCCTGAAGACGGATCACTTCGACCTGTACTTCTACCCGGCGGAGTCGCTGGTCACGCGCGATGCCGGCCGGATGGCCGAGCGCTGGTATGCGCGACACTCGGACACCTTCCGCCACCAGTTCGAGCGGCATTCGATCGTGCTCTACGCCGATCACCCGGATTTCGAGCAGACGAACGTCGTGGGCGATTCGCCCGACGAGAGCACGGGGGGCGTGACGGAAGGGCTGCGCACGCGCGTCGTGATGCCGTTCACCGGCAGCTACGCCGACGACGACCACGTGCTCGGCCACGAACTCGTGCACGTCTTCCAGTACGACATCGCGGAGAACTCGGAAGCGGCCGGGCTGCAGCGGCTCAACACGCTGCCCCTGTGGCTCATCGAGGGCATGGCTGAGTACTTCTCACTCGGCCGCGACAACGCGCTGACGGCGATGTGGATGCGGGATGCAGTGGCGCGCAACGACTTCCCGACGATCAACCAGCTCACCACGGACCCGCGCTACTTCCCGTACCGCTACGGCCAGGCGCTGTGGGCGTACGTGGCCGGCCGCTGGGGCGATCGCGCCGTGGTGGACGTGTACCGTGCGGCGCTTCGCCTGGGATGGGACAACGCGCTGATCCGCGTGCTGGGCGAGAACAGCGATTCGCTGAGCAAGGACTGGATCGCGGCGAACAAGGCGCTCTACACGCAGCAGGTGGTGGGACGCACACCGCCGAAGGACGCGGGCGAGCCGTTGCTGCAGTCCGACCGCAAGAATGCGGACATGAACCTGGCGCCGACGATCAGCCCGGATGGCAAGTACGTGGCGTTCTTCTCGCGCCGCGGGCTGTTCACGATCGACCTGTACGTGGCCGACGCCCGGACGGGGCGCATCATCAAGAAGCTGGTCGGCCCCACGGCGGACCCGCACTTCGATGCGATCACGTTCATCAATTCGTCCGGCGCCTGGTCGCCGGACGCCAAGCACTTCGCGTTCATCGTGAACGAGGGGGGCAACAACGACATCGCGATCCTGGATGTCGAGGGCGGCAACATCGAGCGGCGCATCAAGGTGCCGAGCGTCGGCTCGGTGAACAGCGTCGCCTGGTCACCCGATGGCCGGACGCTCGCGTTCTCGGGGCAGGATGGCGGGATGAGCGACCTCTTCCTGGTCGACCTCGCGTCGGGCAAGGTCACGGCGCTGACGCACGACCGGTTCGCGGACCTGCAGCCGACGTTCTCGCCCGACGGCAAGACGATCGCGTTCACGAGCGACCGCGGCCCGAGCACGAACTTCCAGGAGCTGCGCTTCTCCAAGCTGCAGCTGGCGACGATCAGCGTGAACGGCGGCCCCGTCACCGTGTACTCGCCGTTCCCAAATGGCAAGGAGATCAACCCGCAGTTCACGCCGGACGGCCAGTCCGTGCTGTTCGTGTCGGACCAGGACGGGTTCTCGGACATCTACCGCCTCAACCTGGCCTCCGGCGCGGTGACGCGCGTGACGAAGGTGACCACCGGCGTCAGCGGCATCACGGAGATCTCGCCGGCGATCACCGTGTCGCCGACCACCGGCCGGATGCTGTTCACGGTCTTCCAGGACCAGGGCTACGCGGTGTACGGGTTGGACGCGCCGCAGACGATGGGCACGCCCATCGCGGCGACGGCCGAGGTGACGAACTATGCGATCCTGCCACCGGGTGACGCGCCCGGCGCACGCACGGTGACGTCCTACCTGAAGGATCCCCTCACGGGGCTGGTGTCGGGCAACGACTTCAAGATCGAGCCCTATCACTCGTCGTTCTCGCTCGACGCGTTGAGCCAGCCGAGCATCGGCGTGGCGTCCGGGCCGTTCGGCACCGGCTTCGCGGGCGGCATCGCGGCGCTCTTCGGCGACCAGCTCAGTGACCGCCAGATCACCGCCATCCTGCAGGCGAACGGCACGGTGAAGGACATCGGCGGCGCGCTGTACTACATGAACCTCAAGAACCGGTGGAACTACGGCGTGGGCATCTCGCACATCCCGTACCTCACCGGCTACACGAGCCTCGCCGACACGTCCGTAGGCAACGGGATCCCGGCGCTCAACTACTACCAGATCCTGCAGCGCCTGTACGTGGACCAGGTCAGCCTCAATACGCAGTACCCGTTCTCGACCACCCGGCGCGCGGAGATCTCGCTCAACGGGACTCGGCTGGGATCGGACGGCGAGGTGGACCGCATCACCGTGCTGCAGAACGGCCAGATCGTGGACGAGAACCGGTCGTCGCTGAGCAGCGGGATATTCCCGACGGTGTACTATGCGTCCGCGGACTTTGCGCTGGTGGGCGACAACTCGTACGCCGCGTTCGTGTCGCCCGTGTCCGGCTCGCGGTGGCGGCTGGAGGCGTCGCCGACGTTCGGCTCGATCAGCTACACCACCGCCCTCGCGGACTACCGCCGGTACTTCTTCATGCAGCCCTTTACGCTGGCGTTCCGCGGCCTGCACTTCGGGCGATATGGGAAGGACGCGGAGAACTACTCCAACGGCTACACGTACCCGCTCTACCTCGGTGACGAAACCCTGGTCCGCGGCTATGGCTACGGGTCGTTCGACCCCAGTGAGTGCGTGGCGAACGGCAACTCGAATGCATGCCCGGTGCTCGATCGCATGTTCGGCAGCCGCATTGGCGTGATCAACGCCGAGTTCCGCATCCCGCTCTTCGGTTCATCGCAGTTCGGCCTGCTGAACATGCCGTTCCTGCCCACGGAGATCGCGCCCTTCTTCGACGCGGGCATCGCCTACTCGAGCGACCAGCCGGCCAGCCTGCGGTGGGCGTCTTCGGCCAACGACATCCCGGCGAGCTGCGCCAAGGTGGACCAGTCGCAGACGCTGTACGCCGCCTGCGTGGAGCACATCCCGGTGTTCAGCACGGGCGTCAGCGCCCGCATGAACATCCTCGGGTACATGATCCTGGAGACGTACATCGCGCACCCCTTCCAGCGGCCGGGCAAGAACTGGGTCGTGGGCGTGCAGCTCGCTCCAGGCTGGTAATCCCGCCGGTTCCGGACGCACAACGGGCCCGCTCGCGCGGGCCCGTTGCTTTTCATGGCGTGCGTTCCGCTCAGTAGTTGAGCGAGAGCGGATCGCCCGGTGCAGGAGGACGACGATTCGCGCCCGGCGGCATTGCACCACCCGGACCACCCGGGCCGCCGCGCATCCCCGGGCCGCCGCCCCACATGCCGCCACGCATCATCATCGGGCCACCCCGCATCATCATGCCGCGGCGCATCGGCATCGGGCCGCCCCACATCCCCCGCATCATCCGGCCGCGCCGCATCGCCATCGGCCCGTGTCCCCACGCGCCCATCTGGCCGCGCATCCCCCGCGCGCCCATGCGGCCGCGCATGTTCTTCATGCGCTGCACGTTCTGGTCGAACTGCTTCTGCTGGTCCGCCGTCAGCATGCCCCGCGCTTCGTCACGCAGCTTCGCGCGCATCGCGGTGACGCGATCGCCATCCGTCAGCACCTTGGCGCGCGCCGCGTGGAAGGCCGCCGTGTCTCCCTTGTCGAGTGCCATCCGCATGGCGTCGCGGTCGGTGCGCGTGGCCTGCTGGAGCGCCTGCACCTGGGTGCTGTACTTGTCCTGCGTGGACTTGAGCTGCGTCTTCTGCGCATCGGTCAGCGTGATGCCGCGAAAGAGCGCGCGGAGCGGCCCACCCTGCCCCGGCCCGCGCATGCCGGGCCCGCCCATCCGTCCAGGTGCGCCAGGCTGCTGCGCCATGGCCATGCCGGCCGAGCCAGCCAGCAGCAACGCCCCCGTCATCATCGCGCGGAGTGTCGTTCGCATAGTGCCTCCACAAGTGTGTCCAGGACTGCGCGGTATTCGCGTTCCTGCTTGGGAGACGCACCCAGTCGGCTGTCGTTAAGCGGCGCTGCGGCCAGTTCCCTTCCGCAGCCGCTGTTCGGGCGCGTCCAGGACGCGCCGCCCCACTCAGGTGCCGCCGTACCACTCGTAGCCCTGGTCGCTCCAGTAGCCGCCATTGCGCTCCGCCATGAACGCGACGCGCACCAGGTACTTGGTGTTCTTGTAGCCCAGCTTCACGGGCGAATGCACCCGCACGGGCGCACCGTGCTCCGGGCCGAGCATGCGGCCATCCATGCCGTACGCAATGAGCGTCTGCGGATGCATGGCGCTCTCGATGTCCCAGCTCTCGTGGTATCCGTCATCGAACGAGGCAAAGTCCACGTACCGCGCCTCGGGCTTCACCCGCGCCGCACGGGCCAGTTCCGACACGCGCGTGCCCGTCCACTCGGCCACGGCCGTCCATCCCTCCACGCAGTAATGGTTCACGCGCTGCGTGGTGCGCGGCATGCGCAGCAAGTCGTCCAGCGACAGGCGCAACGGGCGCTCCACGAGCCCCGTCACCTCGAGCGCCCACGGGCCGCGCGCCGAGGCGTCCCACATCGGCACCGTGTCGGAGACGAAGTAGTTGGGAAACGCCTTGCCGGCGAGCTGCGCGGCAGCAGGCGCGCGGTCCATGGACGTGTGTCGCAGGAGCAACCGCTCCACGGACTCGTTGCGGCGCTCCGCCCACTTCACGAGCTGCTGCCCGGCCTGCGGGCCCTGCGAATCGCACGCGGCGAGGAACGCGGCGGTGAGCGACGCCCCGCCGATCTTCAGGAATCGCCGGCGATCGACGCTCATGGCTGTCCTCCGGGAGCCCGGCCCGTGGGCGCCCCGCGCGTCAACGTCGCATCCGGAACAGCAGCGGCGGCGGGTCGCTTCCACCAGAACGGGCGCGCATTGCGCGCTTCGGGTGACCGCGACTCGTCATAGCCGCCGGTCACCATCGAACGCAGGGCGTAGGGATCCACGGCGAACACCATGAACACGTGCGCGAGCGAGAGCGTGACGAGTGCCACCATGGCCAGGAAGTGCCAGTAGCGCGCCCAGACGTAGCCGCCGAGCGTTTGCGTGATGAACGCGAGCTCCACCGGCTTCCAGATCGCGAGCCCGGACACGACCGCGAGCGCGCCGAACACCGGCAGCGCGAAGTACGTGGCGCGCTGCAGCGCGTTGTGCTTGCCCTGGCGGGGATGGTCAGGGCGGACGAAGAGGTAGAACCGCACCATCTCCCATGCGTC
>DASZRI010000165.1:0-4044 GCA_035549215.1 Gemmatimonadaceae bacterium
CGGGAGCGCCGCGCCCATCAGGGGCGCGGCGCGCAAGAGTCGCACGGAGTGCTGCAGCTGCCGCATTGATTGATGCCGGAGTGGAGGTCGTCCTGGCCGGGCGCCGATGCGTCGCGCGCAGGCCGGGTGAGGTCATCTCACCACAGGTTCGTCCTGTACCCATGATACGGACAAAGCCCCCCGGACGTTTGATAATTCCGGGCAGGCTTACGTCTCCTTGACATGGGAACGCATAAAGCCGGGGGCGCCGCGGGGAGCCCGGGCGGCAAATCGGGGATCAGGGCGCGGACGGAAGGGCCAGCGACGCCTGCCCAAACGCATACTTCCAGCCCGTGGGCGTGTGGACATATGTGTCGCTGAACCACAGGCGCTTGTCGAACGGCTGGCCATGGAGCGCGCCCTTTTCCCAGAGCAGGGCCGTCACGACGGCGGTGCTGCCCCAGTAGCGGACCGTCTGCTGGCTGTCTTCCTGGTGCTCGAACACGGCATCGCGGTCCCGGGCAGCCTTGAGCAGGTCCGCCTTGGTGAACACGGCCCCCGTTCCCGTCACGAGCACGAAGTGGTCATCGAGGATGCGGTCCATCGTCGCCGCGTCGTTGCGCTTCACCGCCGCCTGATATTCGGTGTCGAGTTGGGCCGGGGTCTTTTCCTGCGGACGGGAGGCGGCGAACCCGGTGCTCGCCAGGGCGAGCAGGGACCCAGCGGCAAGGATGGCGCTTCGGCGGCGCATGATGGCCTCGGGGCGAGGGGGACAGGATGCGGTGTGAGCGCCCGCAACTTATCACGGAGCCGGCCGTTCGTGGGAACCAGGCCGCAACTGCCCTGCATTGGTCAGGCGCGGTAGTATGGAAGGGAACGCCAGCCCTGCGACCAGCCGGCGGTGTCCCTCCGTGAACTTCACTCGCAGAACCCCGGAGAACGACCAATGACCCGATTCGTTGCCGCCGCGCTGCTCGCGGCATCCGTCGCCGCAGTCCCGACAGCCGGCGCCCAGAAGCCGACGTTCACCTTGGCCAGCCCCGACGTGCATCAGGGTCAGGCCATTCCCAGCGCGCAGGTCTTCAGCGGCATGGGTTGCACCGGGAACAATGTGTCGCCGGCCCTCGAGTGGCACGGCGCCCCCGCCGGCACGAAGAGCTACGCGGTGACCGTGTATGACCCCGATGCCCCGACGGGCAGCGGCTGGTGGCACTGGGTGGTGTACAACATCCCGGCGTCGACGACGAAGCTCGCCGCTGGCGCGGGCGACGCGAAGAAGCACCTGCTGCCCGCCGGGGCCGTGCAAGGCAACACGGATTTCGGCACCCCGGGCTACGGCGGCCCGTGCCCGCCCACGGGTGACAAGCCGCACCACTACCACTTCACCGTGTTCGCGCTCGACACGGACAAGCTCGACCTGCCGGCCGGCGCGACTGCGGCCTACGTCGGCTTTGCCATGCACGCCCACACGCTGGCCAAGGCGGAACTGACGGCGCTGTACGGCCGCTGAGTCCGTTCGCCGTGACGTGACGCGCCCTGGCCGGACGCCGCATTGCGCGCGCGCCCGGCCAGGGCCGTATCATCAGGAGTTCGTTCCGACCCCAGGAGACCGACGCATGCGGCGCCCCTCAACGTTCCTCGTCACCGCCGTGGCGGTGCTGACCCTCGCTGCGCGACTGGCCGGTGCGCAGAAGCCCACGCTCCCCAGCGAGACGCCGGCGGCCTTCAAGCCGGTGACGTCGAGCTTCGACTACGAGCGGCGCGACGTCATGATCCCGATGCGCGATGGCGTCAGGCTCCACACGGTGATCCTCGTGCCACGGGGAGCCCACCGCGCGCCGATCCTGCTCACGCGCACGCCGTACGATGCGACGGCCCTCACGACGCACCTGCAGAGCGCGCACCTGGGGCCCAGCCTGTACGGCTACGACAACGCCGTCGACGTGATCCTGGGCGGCGGATACATCCGCGTCATCCAGGATGTGCGCGGCAAGTACGGATCCGAAGGCGATTTCGTGATGAACCGCCCGCTCGTGGGGCCGCTCAACCCCACGAACGTGGATGAGTCCACCGACACGTACGACACGATCGACTGGCTCGTGAAGCACGTGCCCGAGACGAACGGCAAGGTCGGCACGCTCGGCATCTCGTACGACGGCTTCGAGCCCTTGATGGCGCTCGTCAACCCGCACCCCGCGCTCAAGGTGTCCGTGCCGATGAACCCGATGGTGGACGGGTGGATGGGCGACGACTGGTTCCACAACGGCGCGTTCCGCGAGCAGAACATGCCGTACATCTACGAGCAGGAAGCGACGCGCGACAATTCCGCCAAGTGGTGGACGGACCACCACGACGACTACGACGTCTACATGTCTGCCGGATCCGCGGGGGAGCTCGGCAGGCAGCGCGGGCTCGAGCAGGTGGGATTCTGGCGCAAGATCCTGGAGCACCCGAGCTACGACGCCTGGTGGCAGCAGCAGGCGATGGACAAGGTGCTCGCGGCGCACCCGCTCAAGGTGCCGGTGATGCTCGTCCACAGCCTGTGGGACCAGGAGGACATCTACGGGGCGCCGGCCGTGTACCGCGCGATCAAGCCGAAGGACGTGCACAACGACATGGTGTACCTCGTCCTCGGGCCGTGGCATCATGGCCAGGAAATCGAGGACGCGAGCTCGCTCGGCGCGATCCCGTTCAACAGCGCCACCGGGCTCTACTTCCAGCGGCACATCCTGCGCCCGTTCCTGGATCACTTCCTCCAGGACAGCGCACCGCCGCTCCAGGTCTCGCCGGTCACGGCCTTCGAGACGGGCGAGAATGAGTGGGAGCACCTCTCCGCCTGGCCATCGGGATGCGCCAGCGGCTGCACGATTCACTCGACGCCGCTGTACCTGCAGCCGGGCTTCAAGGCGGCATTCACGGCGCCCGCGGCCGGCGCGTCACCGTTCGACGCCTACACGTCCGATCCCGCCAAGCCGGTGCCGTATCGCGCGCGCCCGAGCCAGCCGATCGGATACGACCTCCCGCTGACATGGCCGCAGTGGCTCGTGGACGACCAGCGCGAGGCGTCCGGACGCCCGGATGTGCTCACGTATGAAACCGACGTGCTCACGGCACCGGTGAAGATCAGCGGCCAGCCGGTCGCGAACCTCATCGCCGCCACGACGGGGACCGACGCCGACTGGGTCGTGAAGCTGATCGACGTCTACCCCGACGAAGTGCCGGGAGACCCGGACCTGGGCGGCTACGAACTCCCGGTGGCGATGGACATCTTCCGCGGCCGCTATCGCGAGAGCTTCGCGGATCCAAAGCCGATCACGCCGAACACGCCCCTGTCGTATCGCTTTGCGCTTCCGACGGCGAATCACGTCTTCCTTCCCGGCCACCGCATCATGGTGCAGGTGCAGTCGAGCTGGTTCCCGCTGTACGACCGCAACCCGGAGACGTTCGTGCCGAACATCTTCCGGGCGAAGCCAGGTGACTACCGCAAGGCGGAGATGCGGGTGTATCACGCGCCCGGGCTGTCGAGCTTCGTCGAGCTGCCGGTGGTGAGCGGGGGCGCCATGTAGAAGGGCGCAGCCCGTCGCGGAAACCGCGACCGGCGCCGGGACGTAGGGCAGGGGCAACCGTCACACGCCACCCCTGCCCTCTCTCATGCCTCCCAGGTCACTCGCCCAGACAGGATTGCTCACCGTCCTCGCGGTGGCGTCGGCATGCGCCGATCCCGCCCCCGCAGAGGCAGACGCCACCGCGAGCTTCACTGCGTCCGTCAGCGGGGGCACCACGCGCCAGCTCGCGGGACAGGCCACCTTCGACATCGACGTGCCCGGCAGCGAATACGGCCTGACGATCGGGCTGGTGCATCCCGTGGCCGTCGCGGGTCGCGATGGCATGCAGCACGCAATCTGGCTCGCGCACCCCAGCGCGGGCGCGCCCGCGCCCGGCGCGTACGACATCCGCAACGACGGCACCGGCAGCGGGTTCGACGCGATGCTCGTCCTCGACGCGGACTCCGCCGAGCCCCTGGCGTGCGACGCCACCGCGGGCACGGTGCACGTGGACCACGTT